>JAADGX010000250.1 GCA_013152135.1 Chlorobiota bacterium | reverse complement strand
AGCTGGAAAAGAAGATCGAGGAAATGCGCTCGATGTCCAGCGATCTCGACATCTCGAATGAAATCGAAGCCCTCGAGCGGCGAGTGAATGATTTACGGAAATCGATTTTCTCCGGCCTCTCCCGCTGGCAACGCGTACAGCTCGCGCGCCACCCCGACCGCCCCCTGACGATGGACTACCTGGAAATGATGGAAACGGATTTCATCGAACTCCACGGCGACCGGCATTTCGGTGACGACCACGCCATCGTGGGCGGGTTCGGAAAGCTCGACGACAAGACGGTCATGTTCATCGGTCACCAGAAAGGAAGAGACACGAAATCCAATCTTTACAGGAATTTCGGGATGGCCAATCCCGAGGGCTATCGGAAAGCGCTGCGGCTGATGAAAATGGCGGAGAAATTCGAAAAACCGGTCATAACCCTGATTGATACGCCCGGCGCCTATCCCGGCATCGGCGCCGAGGAACGGGGACAAGCGGAATCGATCGCACGCAACCTGTTCGAGATGTGCCGGCTGCGGGTTCCAATCATCGTTGCGATCATCGGTGAGGGCGCCTCGGGCGGAGCGCTGGGCATCGGCATCGGCGACCGCATCCTCATGATGGAGAACACCTGGTATTCCGTCATCGCGCCCGAATCATGCTCGAGCATTCTCTGGAGAAGCTGGGATTACAAGGAGCAAGCAGCGGAAGCGCTGAAACTGACCGGAGAGGATCTGCTGGAACTCGGTGTTATCGACAGGATCATCGAGGAGCCGCGAGGGGGCGCCCATCGCAACCCGGCCGAGGCCGCGTACATCCTTAAGAACGTACTCCTGGAGGAACTGGAGACTCTGCTCAAGTCCACGCCCGATAAACGCGTCAAGGATCGCATCAACAAGTTCTCTTCCATCGGCTACTTCGAGGAGTAACCGTGAGCGTCATCAGTACTCGTACCACCATACGCGTGCGCTATTCCGAAACGGATCCCATGCGAATCGTCCACAATTCGAAGTACTACGAGTATTTTGAAATCGCCAGGACGGAACTGCTGCGCGAGCGCGGCTTGTCTTACGACGATATGGAAAAATCGGGCATTACCCTCCCCCTCATTGCGTCTCACGCGGAATTCAAACACCCCGCGGTATACGACCAGCTCTTGACCGTTGAAAGCCGGATCGACGAACTTCCTCGATCGACTCTGAAGATCGATTACCGCGTAACCGGCGACGACGGCAAGCTCCTTACAACGGGGTACACCGTCCACGCCTTTTTCGACATGCGGTTGAAACGGCCGGTACGCCCACCCGCCTTTTTTCTGGATGTCATCTCGCCCTGAGGCTAATCCTCCTCTGGCGTCAGGTCGGGCTCCTTCGAGCGAATCGCTCTCAGCTCATCCTCCGGAGTAAACGGCTCCTCTTCTTCCTCCCATATAAGCGACTCGATATAGAGTCGCCTCCGTTCATACTGTAAACGCTGGAAATAGAACACGACGTACCCGGCGGTAACTCCCGTAAAATCAATGGGAAGGGATTCCAGTGTGAGGTAATGATGGCGGGCGAGACTCTGGATAAGTTCGACGATGAACGCGATCGCCAGGATAGCGAGCGACGTTCCGGCGACCACAGAAAACGCGTGCGGCTCGTTCACGTACGTTTGAAGCCATCGAAACGCGCAATACGACAACACCGCGTACAAGAAAACATGGGCCAACGCCCATATGACGGTATATCCCAGCTCGCCAAACCACACCAGGGGTGGAAGGTTGCGGTAAGATGGATTTACGGAACACAGTACCACGCTCCCAATTACCAGGACGATACCCGAAATCCAAACCCAAGTTCTATCCTTGCTCCTCACAGATTTAAAATATAGAATTCCCGTCGATAATACACAATCTTTCCCAGAATATTACCGGTTTCCCATCATCGCGGGCTATACCTGACAATGTCACACCGATTTTTTTCCACCCACTATCCACTTTTATTCAATCCTTCACAAAAGTGGTGACAAACTAAACCGCGGCTTTCTTGCAACTATTTCAACAAATGCAGTTATTTCAAAACAAAAGCCCTCGCCGTTACAAATATTTCAAACATGGTGTTCCATTAAATCTATTCATTTCAACCAGTTAATCCGGAAACACCCTTTCCCTTCATTCAAAAACAAGGTCTGGCACTTAGATTGAAGCACTTACGCCGTGTGCGAGATGCAATGTCGGTCAATTTGAGAAGGGAAATACATGGCGTTAAAAAGCAAGACCACTACAATCATCGGATTCATCGTTGTCGCTGTACTTGCAGCGGGATGCTCGGATCCAGTTACTCCGGTTCCACCGGCCTGGGACGTGGATTTGAACCTGCCCCTGGCGACGTCCACCTACACGCTTCAGGATCTGCTCAACGACGACAGCGTCTTTACCGCGGAAAACGGTCTTGTCGTTTTTCGCCAAACATTTCCCCTGGCGCGATTCGTTATCGGCGACAGCCTGACGCTGCGCAACACGACGTTTGGATTTTCAAAAACATTGGGCCTGCTGGCGTACGACATTCCCACGCTGGTGGAGAAAGACCTCACGCTGGCAACGGTATTTCCTTCTCTCAAGGAAGGGACGTATATCGTCCCTCCCCTCGAGAACACCCAGACAACAAGCATCACCGTCGATGCATCGCAGTATTTTGAACAGATAACCTTTGAAGACGGAAAGATACTCATTCACTTGAAGAACAATTTTCCGGTGCCGATTACATTTCCCGTCCCTTTTGTATTAACCACGCTTGACGGACGTGAAATTTCCACCACAACGGTAAACGCGGTCATTCCTCCCGGCGCCACGGAAACACTGCCCCCGATTTATCTCGAAGGCATCACGTTGACAAAGGGGATGAAAATGGCGTTCAGAATCGCCACTCCAGGTTCGAATAACCTGCCGGTAAACATTACGCGAAGCTCCTCCCTCAACGTGAGCGCCTCCATCACCGGCACGAAAATCAGTGAGGCCGTCGCTTCGCTTCCCAGCCAGCGCGTGGAACTAAAAGAGAAAATAAACATCACCGAAACCAGCGGTTTGACCATTCAAAAAGCCGTTCTAAAATCGGGCACCATTGAAATCCGGGTAACCAACCACGTCCCGATCGGGGCAACGGCTGCGTTGGTTATCAACGGGCTGTGGGAAAACGGCAAGCCGGTTTCGAAGACCATTTCGCTCCCACCCCGGTCACAGCAGCGGATATCCATTCCCATCGCCGGGCTTGTGCTCGAACCGTTGAACGGCAGCGAATTGGAGTATTCTCTCTCGGTCGAAACGGAAGACGCGTCCCAGCGGTTGGTCACACTTCGCAGCACCGACAGTATTTCCGTGAAGGCCAGCGTCAACAATGTCGCCTTGAAATCCTTGACCGGCCGGTTCGACGCGCGTTCCCTGGAAATAAAGCACACGCAAAACGTCGACTTCCAGATGAATGAGAAATTCCAGGGGTCACTGAACTTCAAGGAAGCACGCATGTGGGTGGACATGATGAACGGCACGGCCGTGCCCGTCTTAATAGAATCCGGTGTCGTGCGCGCCGACAACATCAGGGCGAGCCGCAGCGCCTCCATTTCCATACCGCGCACCTACATTCCCGGCGAGAGGTCTTCGACCATCGATTTCGATACCCGGGAAGTCACCGATTTTCTCAATACCTTCAGCAGCTCTTTTCCCAACAGACTCTCCTTTGAAGGATCGGTTCGGATAAATCCCGAAGGAGCGATGGGCACGATTACGGACACCGACGAGCTGGCGGGTGATCTCACGATGGAGATCCCCTTACAGTTGAGCATCAAGAACGGAGCCTTCGCCGATACCTCGGCCCTGACGTTCGACCGGGACAGCCGCGAAAAGCTCCGCAACGTCGTACGCGGCTTTATTCACTTTGAATTCGAGAACCACTTCCCCGCCGGGGTCGAACTGCAAACCAGCATTCTCGATAAAAGCTTCAGTCCGGTGATCATTCCAAATGCTGATAACGGAAGCACTCTGCAAATACCGGCCGGCGTCGTCGATGCAAACGGGCAAGTTGTATCGGCAGCCACCGCCGTACAAGAAATCGAGCTGAGCCGCGAGGAATTCCAGCGCCTTGCCGACAGCGGCGAATTCATTCGCCTCCTTCTCAAGGTAAGCACCCCGGGCAACGGTATGGTGCAATTCCGCACCGATGATTATCTCAAAGTGAGAACATATCTCACGGTTCGTATCAATACGGCAATTGTGTCAAATTAAACGTGAGCGATTCCATGCGACAAACAACCTTTTTCTTCGCGGCGTTCATGGTCGTCGCTCTCGTGGCCGCGCACGCACAGCCTCTGTCACGGAGCGCGCGAAGCGTTGGTATGGCCAACAGCGGGACCAGCCTTGTCACGGGCGTGGACGCGTTCGGGGTAAACCCCGCAAACCTGGCGGCACCTTCAGGTTCCCTGGTATCCATCGGCCTGTTACCCCTCGGCGTGGTAGGCGGAACGGATTTTCTTGATTTCGGCACCTACCAAAAATATTTCACCGGTGTTGACGACGGCACGGGGAACTTCCAGCAATACTACCTGACGGAAAGCGACAAGACCTTTCTGCTCGACCAGTTCGCAGGAAACACCGGCAATCTCACGCTGGATGTCGGATTCAAGCTCCTGGCCGTGAACGTCAACTCTCCCGTCGGGGCATTCGGGTTTTATCTCGGCGACAGGGTCGCCGCCAACCTGACGCTCTCGAAGGATTACGCGGACTTCTTGCTGAACGGTAACACCCCGGGCAGAACGTTCGACTTTTCGGAAACCCAGTTCGCTTCATCATGGACGCGAGAGTACGGTTTGTCCTACGCCGTGAGCATCACCCCCGTCCGCAGGGTCCTTTCGTTGCAGTTCGGCGCCACGGCGAAACTGGTGCAGGGATTCGCCTATTTCGGCACGGAACGCCTCCGCAGCACTTTTACTACCGATGCCAACACGTACGCTATTACCGGCACATCGGACATGCGGGCGAACTACGCGGGTACGGAATTTTTCACCCGCACCATCAACCCGTTCGCCTTTAATCCTTTTCCCCGTCCGGTGGGAACCGGGTTCGGCCTGGACCTGGGTGTCAGTACGACGTATCTGTCGTTTCTTACCATCGGGGCAAGCATCACGGACATCGGAAGCATCAACTGGAACCGGTCGGCGCGTACCATTGTGGCTGAAAGCAATTTCCTTATCGACAACGTCGCCAACGACAACCAGGTGTCATCCCTCTGGGATGAACTCAACGGAGATGACGTCGCCGTTGACGCATTTCGTTCACCATTACCCACCGCCTTTCATTTCGGGGCATCGGTCGATTTTCGGAATTTCTACTTCTACCGGGCTCCGCTGGCTCTGGCAATGGCGGTGCACAAAGGCTTTAACAACGAGCCGGGGAACTCGGAGAATTGGCGGATCGGGCTTGGCGGAGAATGGGAAGGTCTTGACGGCTTTCCACTCCGCACGGGGATTATGCTCGGCGGCTACCAGCCGGTAATGTTCGCGTTCGGCATCGGAATACGGATCGAGCGATTCACTTTGGATATCGCAACAGACAATATTTCCAGCGTCTTTTCAAATAATTTTTCGACGGCATCACTGTCGTTAGGCTCCCGACTGGATTTTTGACGTCCTCCTGTAACCCTATCGGTGCCGTCCTTTCTCACGGGAAGGGGCGGCTTTTCTTTATTGCATCTCCTTCCCGTACTCTATATGTTGGAAACCAGGAGTACGATGACAACGCGAATCACATTTCTTGTCCTGCTTTTCCATCTCATGGGTGGTATCACGACCGGCGTTCACGGTCAGGGACGTCCTTCGGAAGATGCGCCGATTTCACTCCCCATCGTGGTGAAAACCGCCTATCCGTTTTCCCGGGTTCCATTACCGGAAATCGCGGTGCCCAAAATCGGTCTCGTTTTAAGCGGGGGAGTGGCCAGGGGTATCAGCCAGATCGGCGTACTGAAAGCCCTGGAGGAGGAAAACATTCCTCTCGATTTCATCGTCGGTGTTAGTGTCGGCAGCATTATCGGAGGACTGTACGCGACCGGCCTGACTGCCGACGACCTGCGTCGTTCCCTTCGCACCATGAACTGGAATGCCGTGCTCATGGTATCGAACGAAGCTCCTCGACGGGAGCTGTTCGTCGACCAGAAGCGCGTGGTGGATCGCAGTATTCTTACCCTGCGTTTCGACGGCCTCAACCTGGTCATCCCTCCCTCGGTTTCCAACGGACAGCGATTAACCAACATGTTGCAACTGCTCGCTCTCCAGGGAATCTATCGCCCGCTTCCCGATTTCGATGCCCTGAAGTACAGATTTCGCGCCATCGCCACCGATCTCTACTCCGGCAAGCGTTACATCTTCCGTGACGGGAACCTCGGCACTGCCATGCGCGCATCGTCCACCGTTCCCGTTCTTTACGCGCCGCTGGTCCTGGATTCCATGGCCCTCGTGGACGGAGGGCTCGTATCCAACGTCCCTACCGATGTCGCCCTCGCCGAAGGATGTGACATTGTCATCGCGGTCAATACCACCAGCGGCCTGAGAAAATCCTCGGACATCACGAATCCCCTGGAAACCTTCGACCAGGTGCTCAACGTCATGATGGAGATAGGAAACCGGGAACAACTGAAACGCGCCGACGTGGTGATTGAACCCGACGTCCACGAGTTTTCCTCGACTGCGTTCGAGTACGCGGACACGCTCATTCAACGCGGGTACGATGCGGCCAAAAAAGCAATACCCCGCATCAAGAAATTGATCGCCAGCTGGTATAAGCGGCAAAATGGTTACCGCCAGGTCAGTACCGACGATACCTCCGCAGTTATCGATGCGCACGAGAGCATCGGTTCCACGCCTCCTGCCCTGTTCCAGCGCAGTATCGTCGACGGCAAACCGGGCACGGATGCGGCCAGCGATTGGGACGCAGGCGCAGGCCGCGGACCTCTCGTTGCACGCACGATTTTCAACGTCATTGTTCACCGCTCGTTTTTGCCCGCCGGGGATTCGCTTCCTGTCGTCCTCCAGCGCCTGCTGCCTTTGCCTTATACCAACTCGTCGGTCAGGACGATTTGTGAAACCATCCTGCGACAATATCGCTCGGGGGGATACTCGCTGGCCTCCGTGGATTCAACCTGGTTCGAGGATGATGGGGAAATCATGCACGTCATGGTAAGTCCGGGCAGGCTGGGCGCGATACGTGTCCGGGGCAACAAAGTCACCAACGAGGTCGTCATACTGCGGGAATTTCCGCTTCGCCCGGGCCAGATTTTCCATTTCCAGGAGGTGAAAAAAGGACTGGCCCGGATTGAAGGACTGGGATTGTTCAACTATGTCGGCATTGACATCCAGAAGCGCGATTCCGTCTATGATCTCATCTTGAACGTCATAGAGCGATCCGCGAGAATGGTGCGCCTCGGCATCCGCGCGGACAACGAACGAAACGCCCAGATAGCCGCCGACTTACGGGATGACAACATATTCGGCACCGGCGCCTCCCTCAGTTTCGGATTTTTCGGAGGAAAAAGGAACCGACGGTATGAATTCAACTTCCGCTCAAACCGGCTGTTCTGGACCAACGTCCTCGTAAATGCGCAGGTGTATTATGACCTGGCGGACTGGGATCGGTACCGGCCCGTACCCACCGGAAGTACGGCCACGTTCAAGCGGGAGCCTTCCGGGCTCTATCGCACAATCATCGCTGGCGCATCGTTCAGCCTGGGTACCACGCTCGAGCGCTTCGGCAACGTGACCGCATCCTTGGTGTACGAAGACCATTCGCTTCGATACGTGTCCGGCGAACTGGAATCAGACGAAAAAAACCGTATCGGCGCTCTCGAGTTGCGTTCACTGATCGATTCCAAGGATCGCTACCCTTTCCCGCGGTCCGGCATGCATCTCAACGTTACGTACCGTTCGGCCCAGCGCGCCTTGGGAAGCACCATCGCGTTTTTCAAAGTTTCCGCTGATTACGGAGCATATTTTTCGCTGGGGCCGCACACCATTCATCCCCGCATCCAGTTCGGCTACGCCGACAAGACCTTGCCTTTCACCGAGCAGTTCGCGCTGGGCGGCGAAAACTCCTTTTGGGGAATGCGCGAATACGAATTGCGGGGCCGCCAACTTTTCGCCACGAGCCTTGAATACCGTTACCAGCTCCCCATCCGCATCCTGTTCGATACGTACCTGCGTTTCAGGTATGACCTGGGAAGCATCTGGACCGTCCCGGAAGCGATACGGTTCAAGGACCTGCACCACGGGATCGGCGTTGCTCTCGCGTTCGACACACCGATCGGACCTTCGCAGTTCGGGATCGGAAAGAGTTTCCTGATAAAAAGCCCATCCAGCCCGCATTTCATCGTTACCGGTCCCACCATGCTCTACTACTCCATCGGGATAGGACTATAAAGCAAAACGCGGAGCATTACGTGCTCCGCGTCGAACTCCAGGAAACGAACAGGCCCGGGGAAACGTTTCAGGATTTTTTCCAATGCGACAACGCATCGACAAGCAGCCGCACGCCGACGCCGCTGGCTCCCTTCGGCGTGTATTCTCCGGCCTCGGAAAGCATCGCCGTCCCCGCGATATCCAGGTGAACCCACGAATATTCCCCGACGAACTTCTTAAGGAAAAGTGCGGCGGTTATGGCTCCGGCTTCTCTTCCTCCGACATTCTTGATATCAGCCACCTCGCTCTTGAGCTGCTTTTCATATTCCTCGTAGATGGGCAGTTCCGTGACGCGCTCGTACGTGCGGTCACCGGCTTCTTTCAACAGGGTTTTCACAGACTCATCCGTCCCCATCATTCCCGTGCTGTGAGCGCCCAGGGCGATAACGCAGGCTCCGGTCAACGTGGCGAGATCAATAATACAGCGAGGTTTGAAACGTTGGGCGTACAATAACGCGTCAGCCAGTATCAACCGCCCTTCCGCGTCCGTGTTATCGATTTCCACCGAGACGCCGTTGGAATACGTAATGATATCGCCGGGACAGGTGGCGTTGCCGGAAGGCATATTGTCGGTGGCTGGAATAAGGCCGATAAGACGGATAGGCAGTTTCAGCCGGGCGGCGGCCATCATCACGCCGATTACCGTGGCCGCACCCGCCATGTCCATCTTCATCTCGGCCATGTTGGCCGAAGGTTTGATGGAGATGCCGCCCGTGTCGAAGGTTACACCCTTGCCGACAATAACGACGCACGGATAACTTTTCTTGGAGGCATTGTGTTCAAGGATAATGAACCGCGGTTCGTTGGCACTGCCCTTGTTTACCGCCAGAAGCCCCGCCATCTTGTGAGATTCTATTTCCTTTTTCTTGAGAACCACCACATTCAGGTGGTACTTCTTGGCCAGCGACATCGCGGTTTTCGCAAGGACTTCCGGAGTGATGTCATTTGAAGGAGCATTTCCCAGATCGCGGGCCTTGTACACGGCTTCCACCACGGCCGTGGTTTGCTCTATGACTTGCTTGAGCGTCGTTTGATGCCCTTCATCCGGCGTCGCCAGCACAAGATCGGTAACCTCTTTTTTCCCTTCTTCCTTCTGCGCTTTGCGGTTCGCCCGGGTTTTATCCTTTTTCTTGTATGCATCGTACTGGTACAAACCCAGGAACGCGCCTTCGACGATGGCGCGGCTCGCCGTTGCGAAATTCAACCCCATGGTTTTAGGCAGGAGGTCTTCTTTCAACATGTACAGGGCGAGTTTCTGCACTGACAATTTACGGCATACTTTCACCGCTTTAGCCGCCGCCCGCCGCAGGATCTCGGAATTGACCTTGGCTATTTCGCCCACTCCCACGATAAGAAGGCGGGTCTCGTCCTGGCCGTACAGGTAAAGCACGTCCTCCGTCTTGCCGGTAAAATCGCCGTTTTCTATCGCGGCGGAGAGGACGCTACGCTGGGATTTTTCCAGCGGTGCGAGCTGTTTTTTCTGGATGGCATTTTCCTGCGGCAAGAAAATCGTATGCACGTCGGCTTGAACCCGTTCCGGAGTGCCATAGGCGCCGGTACATTTTACCATGTGCTTCTCCTCGGTTTTTCTGAAGTTACATTCAATGCAGATATCCGTACAAAATAACCGTCAATGAAAGCCTCCCACGTTTCGGGTACGCAAACGTTCTCTCTCGGGGGATGTGCTCTCAAACACAATTCTGGTACACTGGCTATGCTATACGGCATCTAATCATGATTTTCACAAAGTATATATCATGCTTCAACAGATTGCAAACGGATTCGAAAAAAATTTCAATCCGTTATTCACCCCTATCCCGCTCGAGATGGACGGCGATAAAGTTCTCCAACTCCTTTTCCAGCCTGGTTCG
>JAADGX010000173.1 GCA_013152135.1 Chlorobiota bacterium | reverse complement strand
CTGCGGATTCCGCGTGCGGATTTCCGCGTGCGACTTCGAAGGATCTTCCTGGTCGACATTCATCCGCACCAGCGTGATCTCCAGGTCGCCGTCTTTCACCGAGGCGCGTTCGTATTCCATACCGTCGCGCGTCGTGATGACGAACGGCTTGAGCACCTGCTCCTTGCCGCCGTACTTCTTGACGCGGAAGATTCCCCCGATACGCATCTCGCCGCCGTCTTTCATCATGGCTTCCCGGTCCATGCTGCTCAAGTCGAACCGTTCGAACGTGATTTCATAGTCGCCGACCTGCATGCTCTCCCCCTTGGCCAGCGTGGCGGCTTCGCCCTCGTTCTTGCTGTCAGGCTGGAGCAGGGCCTGCGGTTCGAGGTAGATATCCTTGTGGATATACTCGGCGATGTCGGGACTGCGGCTCAGGGATTCGCTACCGCCGTAATTATGCATGAACATCACGGGTTTGAGAACGGTGACCTCCCGCCCGTCCTTTTCCAGCCGAACCAGGAAGTAAAAGCGCTCGCCGTTGTAGAAGGGTTCATAACCAATGTAAGTCATATCGTACCCGTAGGCTTGCTGCGGCTTGTTCTTCTCCAGCTCCAGTATCGTCTTTTGCCCGTAAAAGCCCGACGTCACGATCCCGACCAGCATCATGGCGATCCCGATGTGGGCGACGTACGCACCGGTAAAGCGCGGGTTGCCTCGCAGGATCTTCGCCCCCACCTGCACGTTGAGCACGAGTGAAAACACGCCGGCGAACGTCAGCAAGATCATGATGAAATTCTGGATTCCGAGGGCTATCAGGACGGCAGTGATCACGACGGAAAGCAAGAGCCCCATACGCATTTTCTTCCAGATCTCCCCGCCGGTATTCGCGCGCCACTTCAGAAGGATGGTAAACCCGGTGAGCAGTCCGATGACTACGCCGATGGGCCAGGTCAAGGCGTCGTAGAATTCCGCCGACACCGTGTTGCCAAGAGTCGCCGTGCTGCTGAAGATGCCCAGTACGCTGTTTATCGCGTCGATAATCATGTGCGGGATGATCGGCAGTGACGTTCCCAGTATCACGATCACGGACAACCCGAGCAGAACAGCCGAAGCGATTCCGAGCCAGGTCTCACGCGATAGTATTTCGAAACTCTGGAACTCCGTTTCCGAGTGAAGACGTCCGCTGAACGTGTACACGATCAGTCCCAATTTGAAGACCAGGGCGGGAATCCACAGGTAGGACAAGATGTTGAGGCCGTGGGCGACCACTTCCAGCAGGAAGAGAAAGAACCCTGCAATGGAACCCGCCGCGGCCTGCGCGTCGTGAAACACGGGCACGAGATCGCCGCTGATCTGGGCGAACACCGGTATGGACGGCCCGATGATGATAATGTACAGCAGTGCATACCGCCGGAAACCCGAGAATTTTTCCCAAAGATTCTTGCCCCACTTCGTGAACCGGATGAACAGGAGCGCATGCCCGATGTCGATGAACATGAACATGAACAAAACCAGGAGCGTGTACGGCAGTCGGCCCGGATCGACGAACGAATGTACGGAAGCGTCGCCGAGCACGCCGCTTCGCGTCAGGAACGTGGAATACAGCACGAGGACGAAGGTGACGATGGCGAGAACGTAGTTCGTCATCACCAGCCCCTTCGTACGTTTCTGCACCAGCATCGAGTGCACGAGTGCCGTGCATACAATCCAGGGAAGGAGTGAAGAGTTCTCCACCGGGTCCCATCCCCACCAGCCGCCCCAACCGAGGGTCTCGTACGCCCAGTAGCCGCCCAGCATGATGCCTGCGCCGAGAATCATGGAACCGGCCAACACCCAGGGGAACGCCCGCGTAACCCATTCCTGGTGCTGTTTCTTTATCAACGCTCCCACCGCCCATGCAAAGGGAACGGACACCGCCGCAAAGCCGGCGAAGAGCACCGGCGGATGAATCTGCATCCAGAAATTTTGAAGAAGCGGATTCAATCCCCTCCCGTCGGCGGGAATGACTGCTGCATCGATGGGCGCGAAGGGGTTCTTGGTAATCGTCAACAGGAGAAGGAAACTGCCGATGAGTGTAAAAATCGGCATCACTTCTTTTTCATAGCCGTGCTTTTCGGTATACGGCATGAGCACGATACCGATCAGGATGGTCATGAGCGCCCACAGGAGGAAACTGCCTTCCTGTCCGGCGAAGAACGTGGACATCAGCAAGCCGAGCGGCAGGTCGCGGGAGCTGTATGACCAAACGTAATGAAACTGAAACTGGTGCTTGACAATGAGAATCAGGAGCGCCGCCGAGGCAACCATGACACTGACGGCCATGATATGGTACCCGCCTCGCCCGAGTTTCACGGCATCCGGCTTTGTAAATGATCGCAAGTACGCGAAAACGGCCACGGCGGAGGCGATGAATCCGGTAATGATCGCCGCTCGCCCGAGGGTGCCAATAAAATCGTACATATGTATGTCCTTTCGTTACAGGTGCGGGAGTGAAATCACGAGCCCGGTTGTGCCGGAGCGGATGTTTCCTCGTACTTGCTCGGACACTTGGTCAGCACGTACGTCGCCTCGAAGTGGCCGTTTTTGTAGCGGCCCTTGGCGACGATGCTGGTCGCGATTTCGAAATTGTTCGGCTTGGGGCCGTGCAGGGTCACCAACGCGGTTTCCCCGTTGTCGTCCCGCATATAGAATTTGAAGGTGTTGTTGGCGGGATCGTATTCGCTTCCCTTTTCCTGGACCCATTCGCCTTTGACCTGGACAATCTTGTTCAGGCGCTTGGCTTCGGCCAGGTTGGCGTATTGCACGGAGTCGGTCATGAGACTGACGCCGGCAACGACGAGGAATACGACGATAATTATTCCTCCGATGATATATCTCGGTTTCATATCTATCTCCGTTTACCGTTGTTCTTCAATCTTGCTCAATTTTCTGTCCAGTCGAAACAGGTAGAAAAAAAACCCGGTCCAGATGACCAAAACAATCACCAGGACCACGTACAGCGAGTTCGCGCTTAAAAATTCATACATGGCAATATCCGGAATCGATGAATATTCATGATTTCAATCTATCATTTCCCCCGTGGAGAATCAAGCCTCAATGCCGGTACGTACGAGCAGGCGCGAGACGCGATTCCGCACGTTCATCAGCCAGGCGAACAACACGATGAACCCGGCCAGCAGCGAGTACAGGATGACGCGCATGACGGCGTTCAGTCCACCCGAGCTCATGACCGGGCCGCCGGACGTATCATCGGCGGAACCGGGATGCAGGCCGGGCAAAATACGCGGCATGATGAAAATGAAAAACGGGACCGTTACGAAGGCGAGGATGGTGTACACGGCCGAAAGGCGCGCGCGCTTTTCCTCCACCTCGATGGCCGACCGCAGGGCGAAGAAGGCACCGTAAATGAGCAGGAGTACGAAAATCGAGGTCTCCCGAGGATCCCAGTTCCAGAACGAACCCCAGTTGAACTTCGCCCAGATGGAGCCCGTGATGGTTGCCAGCAGGCAGAACAGCAAGCCGAGACCCGCCGCGTTGGCCGATTTCATGTCATCTTCGAGATCATGTTTGCGAAGGTACGCGATACCGTACCACATCGACACGAGAAACGCGATAACGGTCATCCAGGCCATGGGAACGTGGAAAAAGATAATCCGCGCCCGCTCCCCCAACCCCGGAATGTAAGGCAGGGTCAAACCGGGATCCACGTCCACGACCTGGCAGACACGTACGCCGTGACGATCCTCGTCGTAACGGGCCTCCACCAGCAGCGACCGTGCCTGGTCGAATCCCTCGGGCTTGGAAGGAACATAAAATGTCGCTTTTCTGCCGCCGCCGTCCGTGCCCTGGAATACGAACATGCCTTCTTCCGGGTCGAACTCCGCCGGCAGATTGTGATCGATATCAACCTTGATCTGGATTTCCCCGGGGGCGTTCACTTGCTTGAGATACGCAAGGTCGGCCAGATTTCCAGCGATGGGAAGAACAATCCCGACCGCGCTCCAAACCGCGATCCACACAAAGAGCAGGTATTTCCACCACGATGATGTGCTTTTCATTTAGTCTTTCCAGACATAATCAAACAACATGTAAGACGCCGTCACAACGACGACGATGTACGCGCCCAGGATCTGGAGGTCCGGCCAGACCGCATCCCAGACGTTGTCTTCCACGGCCAACTTCGTCGCATCGATGCCGGCCATGAGCAACGGAAGTAAAATCGGAAACGAAAGAACGGGAAACAACGTTCCTTTCGAGCTCGCCCGGGCGATAATCGCGGCAATAATGGTGGTTGAAGCCGCCAACCCCAGCGACCCGAGGAAGATTACCAGCCAGAACAAGCCCGGCTGGTTGATGACAAACTGGTCCATGGTGAGGAGGTAGAGAACCACGATCACGATGTTGAGCAGGATCACCAGTACCACGTTGAACAGGAGCTTCCCGAAATATACGCCCAGAGGACCCGAGCACAACTGGAGAGTGAACGTCGTACCCCGCTCCTCTTCCGAGACGAAGGACCGGCTCAGGCCCGACATGGCGGCGAAAAACATCACCACCCAGAGGATGCCGGCCTGGGCGGAGGGAGACATCACTTCCCCCGCAAGGGAAAACATGATAACCGCGAGGGTGGTAACCACGAACATCAGCAAGGCGTTCACGGCGTACCGGGTCCGGACTTCGGAACGAACGTCTTTGAGAAATATGGCCCAGACGGCGCGCATCGTCTTCATCGCGCAGCCTCCGAAACCTCGCCCGTCGTCACGTCGAGCAGGCGGTCGCAGCGGGTGATGTCCGTAGCGTCGTTGGTGGCGATCAACACGCATCCATGCCGCCGTTGCTCCTCGATCAACGAGTAAACCACCTCGATTCCGTCCTGATCGAGATTGGTCGTGGGCTCGTCAAGAAACAGGAACGGCGGTTGATGGAGGATGGCGAAAACGAGCTTGAGGCGCTGTTTCATGCCGCTGGAATAATTGTGAACCACGTCCCGGCGATCCGAAGGCAGCCCGACACGGTCCAGCAGGTCGCGGGCCCGCACGGTATCGAACGGCAGTCCCCGCACCTCGGAAAAGAAGCGTATGTTCTCCAGGGCGGTGAATTCCTCGTACAGCATCAGGTACGGAGCGGCGTATCCCAGCACCTCGATGACTTTTTCCGGGTCGATCGCCGCGCCACCCACCCGGAATTCCACGGAACCGGAATTCGGCGTCAGGACGCCCGCAAGGATACGCAACAGTGTTGATTTCCCGGAGCCGTTCTTCCCGGTGATGCCGAACACTTCCCCCTTTCCCACCGTGAACGTCAATTCGTGAAAGATCTTGCGCCGGTTGAACTGCTTGCTCAATCCCGTGGCGGACAATTTCAGTTGATCAATGACGTCAGGCATGGGCACAAACAACCTCGTGGGACGGAAAAGGCGAATATGATCCGGTGCGGCACATCACCGGTCGACCACGGCGAATTTTCCATACTCGGTCTGTCCCTTGTAGGCGACGGTATAGAAATACACGCCCGGCGGGATTCTCTTCCCGTCGGACAGATACCCGTTCCAGGCGACCGTGTTGCAACCCCCGATTTTCTGGACCCGCAGATTCTGCCTGTACAGGGCTTCCATCGCGGGAGTAAAAACGGCAAGATCGACTCTCGGCGGCGCCTTGTCACTGATGCGGAATGTCAGGAAATCGCTGGAGGCCGGGTGATACGGGTTCGGATACACACCGGATTCACATACGCCTCCCACCGCGCCGCTGAGAACGGCTACGTAACAAAAGGTCTCCCCCTCTCCCGCCGTCAGCTTGTACCCCCACCCGTTGGTCAACTGGCGATACGAGTCGTCGTATCCCTCGGTCATGACGTCGAGAGTGTACTGGGAAGGAACGTTCATCTTCTGGAGCGAATAGTCGGAATGGACATTCGCCACGACGAAGGTCACCGTGTCCGGTCCCCGGTACGCCTGCAGGTACTCCGTTGCCAGCGGTTTCAACTCGTCGAAGAACATGGCCCTGGAATTCATGATTTCCGTTTTCTGGAGGATTTTCATCGTCGGATAGGCGGCGCCTTCCCGGTAGCTCTGTGACGTATCGGCGCGGTAGCCGGTAAAGTAATTCCACAGGGAAAAGGTGCAGTATTCCTGGACCATACGCCCGCCTCTTTCCTTCAACGCTTCATCCAGTGCGAACATTGGAGGCATGGCCCGGATATTATTCCAGGTCTTGAGCAGGGCTCCATCGCCGTACCGGCGATACATGAGAATACCGAACAAAGCGAGATCGTACCCGCTCCGCCTGAAAAAGGGCACTTCCGGATCGTCGAACAGCTCCTTCAAGTAAAGGTAATAGTCGTTGATGTCCGGATAGACCCTGTCTTCCATAAACGTGGACGACAGTTCGTAAAAGAACGTGTCGGTGTCCCAGAACCCGTAGCCGCCAAGTTGTATCGCGTGGTGAAACTCGTGGGCGGCGGTCACGTTCAGGCCCTCTATACCAGGGGAATAATACCCCTTGTAGTCGTTATCCACCTCGATGTACGAAGTGTAGGTCGGGCGTCGATATTTGTAACTGTACGGATTCACCGGCCAGGTCACACCGTACAGACCACCTCCCATGTTTTTAATGAACACATGGTAGCGTGAAGCACCGAACTGGAACGGCGGACGTTCGTAACCGATGGAGTCGATTTCCTGCTGGTAGGCATAGTCGAACGCCGCCGCTGCCGCGACCGCGTACAGAAACGCCGTGCCGGGTTGTCGGTTGCCGTCATTATCGAGCATGGCCGGGGAATCGAAGCCGGTCGTGTCGAAGTGTATCTCGAAAAAGCCGGAGGGGCTGACGATGCTGGTATCGAGCGTGGGCGGACGAAGGATGGCCTGTATCCGTTGCCGGTACACGGGCCCCGACCGTTCCCATTCCCGCAACACGTCCGCGACGAGCCGGAAATTACACTTGTCAACGGGCGCTTCGGCCTGCGTCGCGTAGGTGCCTGCCCGCGCCGCACGCAACCAGTCGAGAAACTGTGCGGGATCGGACGGCGCCTGCTCCTGGGCGCGCACCAGCGGGGTTGCGAGCAACAACGCCGGAAAGAGGAAAACGAAGAACGTACGGTTCAAGTGCGCTTCTCCTCCAGGATTTTCCGCCGGCGCTCCAGGCGAACCCGCCGGCGCTCGAGGGCGCGCTCGTACTCCTCCCGCTCCTCTTTGGTCTCGGGAATGACCTGCGGCATGCGCGAAGGATTTCCTTCCGCGTTCAGTCCCACGAACGTCAGGAACGCGGTATTGGCGTGAAGGCGCTGTCCGGAAAGCAGGTTTTCCTTGAACACCCGGACGCCCACTTCCAGCGAGGTATTGAACACACGGTTGACCTGCGCTTCGAGAAGAACGGCTTCCCCGAGCTTCACGGGGGAGAGAAAATCGAGCTGGTCCACGCTGGCGGTCACGCACACGAGATGACTGTGGCGGGCAGCGGACATCGCGCCCACAATATCAATCCAGTGCATGAGCCGTCCCCCCAGGAGATTGCCCAGGATGTTGGTGTCGTTGGGAAGGACCAACTCGGTCATCTTGACCCGGCTGGCCGCCACGGTATGGGGTTTCGGGCGAATGTCGTCAGTCATCGTCGTTTCTCTCGTTTTGTTTCGCTTCTCCCACCAGCGTCGAATGGCCCAGGGATCGATCCACGATTTCCTTGGCGGATTCGACACGTGAAAGAAGAGGACTATCCGGGTACTTGCGCATGAATTCACGGATGGCGGTGCGTGCCTCCGCGTATCGTTTCTTTTCCACCAGGATTTCAATTTTTTCCACCATGGCGTCATCGACGAGATCAGTGCTGTAGTACCGGTCGATGACGGTGTTAAAGTACACGAGGGCTGCGCGATAATACCCGAGCTTCCGGTACAGGACACCGGTTTTGAATTCTTTCAGAGCCAATTTCCGGTACAACCGGCTGTAGTCCTGGCGGGCTTCCGCGACTTTCTCGTGGGATGGATAGAGTTCCATGAATGTCTGCAAGGCATCCAGGGCCTTTAACGTGAAATTCTGGTCAAGGTCGACGGGTGGCGACAACATGACGTAGCATTTGGCAATCATGTAGTACGCATCGGGTGCAAGGGGGCTGTCCGGCTGGTTGCGGATCATGAGCTGGAAATCGAAGACCGCCAACTGGTACTCCTCGCGTTTGAAACGCGACATCCCGGAATAAAACTGGGCGCTGTCCGCAATAGCGCTTCCCGGAAACTGGAGGCGGATGATCTCAAATTGCTTGACGGCTTCCAGGTAGTTCTCCGACTTGTACAATTCCATTCCATACCGGAAACGATCCTGGGCGGTATCGAGGGAAAGTTCTTTCCCGGCGGTGCATCCTGCCAATACCGCTGCCAGGAACGCGATAACAACAGGTACGGTACAGCGAACGCTCATTCATGATCCTCGTACAGTGAATAACAACACGACCACGATGACGGCGGCGGTCGCGACCAGGAGCGGCTCGAGCAAGGCGAGCCAAAACGGCTCGTTCTCCTCCGTCCTGAAATCTTGTATCCCGGTCTCCACCACCCCGTTGAGCGAATCCACGGTGGAACCGGTGAAAGACCTGCTCCAAAGTATCATTTTTTTCACACGTGATTCAATGCTAATGCCGATATCCCACCGGAGTTCGCGGCGGGTCATGTTCTCTCCCGCGGGAGCTTTCGCCACGGTCAACCGCCGAACGTCGACGAAAAAGAGGTCGGCGGCGGGCCGGGGCTCGGTATAAATGCGGATGTTGCGTTCGGAAAGCACGGCGGCAAAAACCTGCCGCACCGTAAGATGAACGTCTTCGGGATTGAATCTCAACTCCACGGAACCGGCATCGAGGTGAGCAGCGGCTTCCGTCGCCACTCCCCGGAGCACTTCGACAACAAGCGATTCATCGCTTTTTGACTGGCCTCCGGCAGCGGAAGCCAGTATCAAGATCATGGGAAAAACGAAATGAAAAATACTTGAAGGTCGCTTCATGAAGCGCGGTCAATAATTGCGGGTCTGAGCAAATAAGGCCATATTAATCCACAGGGTCCTGTTCGTTACATGCATGCGGCACAGTGAAGTCACGTCCGTGTGACTCCGCTCGCTCCGGATCATGTAAAATACCTTTTTCCCACGAGAATCAAATGGAATGCAGCTCGACCCCCGGAGAGAAAATTTTGACTTTCGTTGAAAATTGCGATTTTCCGGAAGTGTTCCTGACGAGCGGAATCCGGAACAAAAACCAATCCTGCCATCATGAACGAGACTACCAGCATGGATCCAGAACAATACCTGCACTACGGAATGACCGACAGGTTTTTTGAACTGCGTCACTTGATCGGCAACACGCCCCTTCTCGCAATTCACTTCGCCTTTCGTGGAAAGCCGCGTGTGCTCTACGCAAAATCCGAGCACCTGAACATGACCGGCAGCATCAAGGATCGTATGGCGCTGCACATCCTGGAACGCGCCTACGCAAAGGGAGAAATTCACCCCGGCGATACGATCGTGGAAGCGACCAGCGGCAATACCGGTATTTCGTTCGCCGCCATCGGCAGGGCGCTGGGTCACCCCGTCACGATCTTCATGCCCGACTGGATGAGCCGCGAACGTGTGGACTTGATTCAAAGCCTGGGCGCAGTCATCCGCCCGGTAACCCGCGAGCAGGGCGGGTTTATCGGCAGCATCAGGATGACGGAGGAACTGGCGAACGAGGAAGAACGCGTATTTCTGCCCTGCCAGTTTTCGAACGAAGCCAACGTGAACGCGCATTACGAGACCACGGGGCCGGAAATCTGGTGGCAGCTTCGCTCTCAGTCCCTGACCCCGGATGCCTTCGTCGCAGGCGTCGGGACCGGCGGCACCGTCATGGGAGCGGGCAAGTACCTGAGAGAGCAAAACCCGGCGGTGCACATCCACCCCTTGCAGCCCGCCGAATCGCCTACTCTCACGGCGGGCCGGAAAGTCGGCCAGCATCGTATCCAGGGAATTTCCGACGAGTTCATTCCCTCCATCGTGGACCTCGAGAGCCTCGACGACGTGGTGAGCGTCTCGGACGGCGACGCCATTCTCATGGCGAAGCAGCTCGCCTCGGTTCTCGGCCTGGCGGTGGGCATCTCCTCGGGCGCGAACTTCCTCGGTGCCATCGCCGTGCAGAACGCGCTGGGAAACGATGCCGTGGTGGTTACCGTGTTCCCCGACGACAACAAGAAATACCTCAGCACCGATCTCCTGCGAAATGAACCGGTCAAGGACGACTACCTTTCGCCCGACATCGAGCTCAAACATTTCAGGGCGTTCAAGCGCGTGTGCCACACGTGCTGCGATCTTTACCAATGCACGCAACGCTTGCCGGTCGGGATTTTCGCAAACATGGAGTAAGTCACTTTTTCAAGGA
>JAADGX010000312.1 GCA_013152135.1 Chlorobiota bacterium | reverse complement strand
CCGATCCCACGAACTGTCTCCTGACAGGGATGACTCGCGACGGGGCCTGGCTGGTCGAGGATGGAAAGGTCGTGTCAGCAGTAAAGAATTTCTACTTCAGCGAGACACCCGTTTACGTTCTCGAACAAGTGGAAGCCCTTTCCTTCAGCGAACGGGTCTCGCCACGCAATTCCCTCTTTCCCATGCGCGTTCCCGGCATGAAAGTGCCCGGCTTCTCTTTTATAGGGGTAACGGATATCGTTTAGGTAGGTGGAGATGCGGCTCCCGGTTTTTGTGCAGACGTCCAGAGCTCCGAGACAAGGAGACCGATAACAATGATCCCTCCACCCATGTACGAAAGGAACGGCAGGTGTTCATGAAACAGGAACACCGCGATCATCGCGGCGAACACCGGTTCGAAGGAAAAGATGATTGCGGCCCTGGTCGGCGTCGTTTCCCGTTGATATCGCGTCTGCAAGTACGTTGTGACCGTCGTGGCCAGGACACCCGTGTAAAGGATCGCCCAGAGAAGAGACATGTCAGGTTCGAAACGGGATGTCTCGAGAAAGGCCGCTCCAACCAGTCCTATCAACGCGGTTACGCTCATCTGGATGAAGACGAGCGCAGGCTCGAACCGTGCCGTCGTAAAGAGATCGAGAACGACGACGTACAACGCAAAGGCAATGGCACATCCGAAGGTCAGCAAGTCGCCGAGATTTAACGAAGAACCCTCCGGCATGGTCAGGAAATACAGGCCGACAGCCACGATGCCAACACCCAGGATATTACCGAACTGGGGGATGCGTTTTTCGATGACCAACTGGAAGATCGGAGTGAGGATAACCAACGTGCCGGTGATGAACGCCGATTTTGACGCTGTCGTGATATCCAGGCCGATGGTTTGCAATACGAACCCCGTACCCAGAAGCATGCCAAGCACGATACCCGAATACAGGGTTTTTCTCGTAACTTTCCGGAGTGACCGAATCGTGAACGGCAGAAAAACAAGGCAACCAACCATGAACCGCAGACCAATGAATAACAGGGGCGAAATGTTTTCCAGCGCTCCGTGCACTATGGAAAACGTTCCTCCCCAAATCACGGTGACCCCCAGGAGCACGGCATCCGCCCTCCGGGCCTTCCGGATATTGATGCTATCTTTTCTCATCGTTCTCGGCGCCGGTTGCTCGTCCGACGAATCATCCCCTCCGATCCCGCCGGATACATTTGCCTCCATTTACACCGATGTCCTCGTAGCATCAGAAATGTCAAGGGCAAGAAGCGATACGGTGAACGTGAATCTCGATTCTATCTACGCGTATCATGGAGTGGTAAAATCACTGGTCGACTCAACTGTTCAGTGGTACGAGAAACATCCTGATGCATGGAACGACCTGCTGGATCGCGTTGCCAAGAACGTGGAAGCACAACTGCAAGCCGACACGGGTCGCACCTCATTCTGATTCATTCTTTGTCAACCCATACTTTTTCAGTTTCGTATAAAGATGACTTCGCTGGATGTCGAGATCCTCGGCCGTCCTTGTGATGTTCCACTGTCGTCGTTCCAGGTGATACTGCAGGAACGATTTCTCCATGCGTTCCTTGAACTCCTGCCACGTGGCGTTCATCGTCAAGAGTTCCTTGAAGACATCGGCCCGCCCGAGAACGAACTGCTGGACGTCATCCGCGGTAATCTCCGGCCCCTGACTCATGATCACCAGCCGTTCCACGGCGTTGCGCAGCTCGCGTACGTTTCCCGGCCAGTCCAGGGAGCGCAGCATGTCCATTGCTTCCTTGGAAAAAGTCCGCCGCGGAAAGTTGTTCCGGCGGATAACCCGATCGAGGAAGTAATCCACTAAAAGCGGCACGTCCTCCCGGCGCTCGCGCAGCGGCGGAACATTCAACGGAATAACATTCAACCTGTGGTAGAGGTCCTCCCGGAACCTGCCTTCCTTGATTTCCTCCGGAAGATTCTTGTTGGTAGCTGCAATAACCCGAACGTCAACCTTGATCAATTCACTGCCGCCAACCCTTTCGAACTTCCCTTCCTGCAAGACACGCAATACTTTCGCCTGTGCCTGGAGGCTCATGTCGCCCACTTCATCGAGAAAAATCGTACCGCCGTCCGCCTGCTCGAATTTTCCGATCCTTTTCGAGGTGGCACCGGTAAACGCTCCTTTTTCATGGCCGAACAATTCCGACTCGATCAACTCGGACGGTATGGCCGCGCAGTTTACTTCGACGAGCGGTTTGTCGGCCCGAGCGCTTTTCCGGTGAATCGCCTTTGCCACCAGTTCCTTCCCCGTTCCGTTCTCGCCTGTAATAAGAACGCGGACATCGGTCGGCGCAACACGTTCAATCGTTTCAAGAACCTCGTGGATCCCTTCCGATTCTCCAATGATATCTTCTTCACCTTCGATGCGCGCCCGCATCTCCTTGTTTTCCCGTTTGAGCGCGTTCTGTTCGATAGCGTTGCGCAAAACAATCAGGATTTTTTCCCGGTCCGGAGGCTTGGAAAGGAAGTCATACGCTCCCATCTTCACAGCTTCCACCGCTCCTTCAATCGTTCCATGCCCGGTGAGAATAATCACGGGGAGGTCCGGCTTTCTCCTGGCAATGTTTTCCAGGACTTCCATTCCGTCCATGCCCGGCATTTTGATGTCAAGCAGAACCGCATCGGGCGTATGCTCTTCCAACCACCGGAGAGCGGTGGGCCCGTTTTCTCTCGCCGTAACTTGATACCCCTCGTATTCGAGGATCATCCGTAACGAATCACGGACACTCTGTTCATCATCAACGATTAAAACACTGTGTTTATTCATGGTTATCTCCTCATCCTTGCAGGGGACTATTGAAGAAAACAGGACGGAGACATTTTTCGTCCCTGCATCAACGCCATTCCAAATTCAGCCCCCATGGCGTTGACCTCGATGTCCCTGGGGTCCATCGATCCTTCGAGCTTGAAGGCCAACTCCAACCACTCAATGATTCGCCCTGCCATTTCAGCGTATACCGGATCGCGTGTGCTGCAAGTGATGAACGCCGACCCAAAGAAATGAGGCAACTTGTCCCGATCATTTCCGGGACTGGAATCCGACAGGAAATCCGTCGGGAGGTTCCGAAATCGCTTTTCGAACTCCTCTCGGCTTTCCGTCGTTACCGGGATCCATATCACCCATCGCACTAATGGAATGATTGCGGGGAAAGTGTAATACGGAATGGTCGCGAAAGCCGCTATGCGCAGCGCGGCCAGGGTGCTTCCTTCCGATATGCGCAGCGCGGTAAAGAAGATAGAGTCGATCCTTGCGCGCTGTGACGTACGCAGCGAATCGGGCGAAAACGAGTCGGACGCAATATAGCTTCGGAGTCGATGGATTTGTTCGATTTCCCGAGGGATAATAAAGCGTTCATGTCCCAGGCACAGTGGTATGCGGGTGCAGCCGGACGCCGGCAAAATGGCCAACACCAGAAACCCGATCCATGGCCAAGGATTCAATCTCAAGTCTGAATAACTCCCGGATTGAATCTCGGAACGTCGGGGTTGTTGCTCACGATTTCCAGGCAATGGGAAATCACATCCCGTGTCTCCGCCGGATCGATGATCCCATCCACCCAAAGGCGTGCTGCCGCGTACAACGGGTCCATTTGCTCTTCGTATTGTTTCTGGATCGTATCGAGGAGATGCTGCCGGTCTTCATCGGTGATCTTCTTACCCTGCTTTTTCAGTTGTCCAAGCCTGATACTGAGCAGAGTGTTGCTCGCTTGCGAGCCTCCCATCACGGCTATCTGCGAAGTGGGCCAGGAAAAAATGAAACGCGGATCGTAGGCTTTTCCACACATGGCGTAGTTCCCCGCACCGAAACTGTTACCCGTGATGATAGTGATTTTCGGGACGGTGCTGTTGGCTACGGCGTTGACCATCTTCGCCCCGTCCTTGATTATTCCACCATGCTCGGCCCGGCTTCCGACCATAAAGCCCGTGACGTCCTGGAGAAATATGAGGGGCATCTTCTTCTGGTTGCAGTTCAGGATGAAACGTGCCGCCTTGTCCGCGCTGTCGCTGTAAATGACGCCGCCGATCTGCATCTCTCCCTTGCCGTTCGTGACGATCAGCCTTTGGTTCGCCACGATGCCCACCGCCCAGCCATTGATGCGGGCATACACCGTAAGCACCGTCTGGCCATACTCCGCTTTATACTCGACGAGTTCGTTATCATCGACGATACATTTTAAGATTTCACGCACGTCATACGGTTTGGTCCGATCTCTCGGAATCAATCCGTAGATATCCGACGGTTTGTACGCGGGAGGGACGGCATCGACGCGATTGAAGCCTGCTTTGCCGGATTCACCCAGCTTGGAAATGATGTCCCGAATCGTGGCGAGCGTGGTTTTATCGTCAGGCATGCGGTAATCCACCACACCGCTGATCTGGTTATGGACGCGCGCGCCCCCGAGCTCTTCGTTATCGATCACTTCCCCGATAGCCGCCTTGACCAGGTGGGCGCCGGCGAGAAACACGCTTCCCGTCCCCTCCACTATCATGGCTTCGTCGCTCATGATTGGAAGATATGCTCCCCCGGCCACGCACGGACCCATGATCGCGGCGATCTGCGGAATGCCCAATGATGACATCACGGCATTGTTGCGAAAAATGCGCCCGAAATGCTCCTTGTCCGGAAACACCTCGTTTTGCAGGGGAAGAAACACACCCGCCGAATCCACGAGGTACACGATCGGCAGCCGATTTTCCATCGATATTTCCTGCGCGCGGAGATTCTTCTTGCACGTAAGCGGAAACCAGGCGCCCGCTTTAACGGTGGCGTCGTTTGCGACAATCACCACGTCACGGCCGTGAACTTTTCCGATTCCAAACACGGTACCAGCCGATGGCGCTCCTCCGTAATCTTCGTACATGCCGTGTGCAGTGTAGAGCCCTATTTCCAGGAACGGCGTCTCGGGATCCCTGAGGGCATCGATTCGTTCCCGCGCGGTCATCTTTCCGCGCGCGTGATGTTTCTCGATTACTTTTTCTCCCCCTCCCAAGGCTACCTGTTTTTTCAGGGCTTTGAGTTTTCGAACCGCATTTTTCTGAAAGTCTTCGTTTTCCCGAAATGATAAATCTTTGTTAGGATATTCAGTCATGATATGTCAATGTATAACGATAAAAATGGTGTGAAAATTTACCACCATCAACAGGATAAACCAAACAGGGACAATTTTCCTGGCTGCGGCAGTACATGCACTTTGGATGTTGCGCGGGAAAATGTTTTTTTACTTATATGCTTCTTCGAATACGCATCGACATAAAATACCACTCGCAAGCTGTATCGTGACATTCCAACCATCTTCTTCTCCCCTGCTGGATGTACGCAACCTTACCACGGTATTTCGATATGGTGAAAGAGAAACCGCGGTTGTTGATGACGTATCCTTTTCGCTCGAGCGTGGAAAAACCCTTGGGATCGTTGGCGAGTCCGGGTGTGGAAAAACAGTCACTGCACTTTCCATCATGAGGTTGATCCCCTCACCCCCGGGACGAATAAGCACCGGCGAAGTTTTGTTTGAAGGGAAAAACCTGTTGAAATTGTCGGCAAAGGAGATGCAGAATATTCGGGGAAAAGATATTGCCATGGTGTTTCAGGAACCCATGACGTCCCTGAATCCGGTTTTTCCCGTAGGCGACCAGATAGCCGAAGTACTTTTCACGCATGAAAAAATATCCAGCCATCGTGCAATGCAACGGGTCCTGGAGATGATGAAACTGGTGGGTATCCCAGCACCGGCCGAACGGTACTTCCAATATCCGCACCAGCTCTCCGGCGGGATGCGGCAACGCATTCTTATTGCGATGGGACTGATCTGCAACCCCAAATTGCTTATTGCCGATGAACCGACAACGGCACTCGATGTCACGGTACAAGCACAAATCCTGGAATTATTCAGGAACCTGCAACAACATTTCGACATGGGGTTGCTGATGATAACCCATAATCTCGGTATCATTGCCGAAGTGGCGGATGAAGTTGCGGTGATGTATGCAGCCAAGATTGTGGAGCACGGTACTATCGATAACATCTTTGCCCGTCCTCTCCATCCGTACACGTTTGCGCTCCTGAAATCCATACCGAAATTGAATACTTCGAAAAGTTCGCTCGTGACTATTCCCGGCAATGTGCCGAACCCGTTGGATTACCCGGTCGGTTGCCATTTTTGTACACGTTGCCCCTATGCCGTCGAAGTTTGTTTTGTCCAGCCCCCACCCATGACAAATGCTACTGACGGACATTCCGTAGCATGTTGGTGTTGGGAAAATATCGAACTGGATGAAAACCACTTGACAGTAAAATGAAACTCTGGCAGTGATGATCTTGTTATCCTGACATCCGCCCGCTGAACCCGTTTGGTGTGTTTTGTTTTCATTCCAAGAATAATTATCATATTTCCAGCAGCATAGAAAGATATCACATAACATATAGTATAGAGGATCCAGGATATGAAACGCTTATTGCTCTTCGTCTTTTTCGTCCTTTTGTCTCTTTCGCCGGGGATAGCCGGGGGAGAAATTTCGCCTGAAGTTAAGTTACCCGACGCAAACAGGATTTATACGCTGAATTCGACACCACCTTCGATGTTGTCCAAGGCAGGGAGAGGTTGGGCACTTTTTGCGCGGGAAAATGCTGATTGGACCGCAACGTTCAATTCCGTGACGAATAATCCACACCGCGCCTGGGGCAAGGGAATCCAAATACCGGGATTGAATTCTATCTCGAATGAGAACGCCCGCTTTGCCAGCCAACGAATCATGGATTATCTTTCGGAAGTTTTGAATCTCGATCCGACCGATTTGCGCCTCCTTCAAGCGGAGCGCGTTCTTGGAAAATGGTACTATTCCTGGACCCAAATGTATAAAGGGATCGAAGTATTGAACTCCTATACTGTTGCACGGGCAACGGCGGACGGAAGAGTTTTCATGTTTGGCAGCGACTACCATCCCGGACTTGCCGTTTCTGTGACGCCATCGCTCGGCATTCAGGCGGCGAGAGAATTTGCCAAGGCGGGTTTGGAGGGTGATCCCGGGAGCATGGACGTCGCTGGCGGCACGTTATATATTCTCCCTTTGGAATACGAACATTTCAATCAGTACCGATTGGTATACAACTTTGTTGTAACTACTGACCCGGATCATTCCTGGAACACTTACGTTGACGCTCATGATGGGCGTATCTTGTGGCGCTATAATCTCGTTCGATATTTCACCTCGCCAGATTCACCCGAACGAACGAGTAATACTATTTCCGGTCGAATTACAGCCGATATTTTCAAAACCTCATATATAATGCCTGGCCAAAACGTTCCCATGCCGGACATGTACGTCTGGGTTGACGGAAAAATAGCCATTACGGACTCCGATGGGAGATTCAGTGTGGATGTCGGAAGTAAAACATCGGTTCAGGTGAAGACGCTCCTCGCGGGTCCGTACGTGCGCGCCATCCGTGCCGATTCGTTGGCTGCCGGAGGGAACGCCTCTATTACAGTAACGGCAACGGTTGGAAACGAAGTCAAAATCAACTGGGACATTAGTAATTCTCTTGGCGCGGAAAGGATGGTCGCCTATCATGTTACCGCAATTCGTAATGCTGTTCGCACGCTGGATCCTTCAGCAGTCACGAAAGACCTCGATAAGCAAATCCCGGCCCTGGTGAACATCAACCAGGAATGTAACGCAAGCTGGAATGGCAAGCGATTGAATTTCTTCAAGGCATCCGCTCGGTGCGGCAACACCGGTGAAATAGCGGACGTCATTTACCACGAGTACGGCCATGCCATAAACACGTTCATGTATCGGGCGCGCGGGCGCCAGGGATTACGCAACGGCGCTTTAAGCGAAGCTACGGCCGACATAACCTCGAACATGATGACCGATGATCACCGTATAGGTATCGGGTTCATGAAACCGTCCTCTCCACCGAACTTCGGCATCATCAGAGACAGCAAGAATGATCTGGTCTATCCTTTCGACCTGGCCGGTCAAATTCATAACGACGGGATGATACTTACGGGCGCCGTCTGGGATACAAGGCAGAATATCGGTCTTGAAGTGACCCGGCGTCTTGCCCACTTCGTGAAATACGGGACTCCGGACGCAACCAACACTGGTGAAGCATTTGCCGATTATTTCATCGAGTTTCTTGTTGCCGATGACGATGACGGGGACCTTTCAAATGGTACCCCGCATTCCGACGGCATTATTCCTGCATTTACACGGCACGGGATTCCCGGCTCCGGCATTCTTATTTCGCACAATCCCCTTAGAGACCAGGATATCGTCGCGGCACCGATCAAGGTCTCGGGAAGTGCACGCGCAGGCTTTTCCATCAAGCCGAACGCATTGAAAGTGTCCGAGCTCGAGCTTGTCTGGACACTGGATAACGGTAAGAACTGGTATCGCAAGCAGCTTCCTTTCACAACCAGTACGCGCTTTGACGGAGATTTCCCAGGGTTCCTTGCCGGTTCCATCGTTCGCTATTACATCGAAGCAAAAGATAATTACGGTACGATAAGCAGGCTCCCCTCCCATGCTCCTGACGAGACCTTCATGTTTCTCGTTGGTTTCAAACAAATGGTTTTTGACGCGCAAGAAAAACCGAACGGTTGGAAACGCAATCCCGACCGCGATGACGAAGCACAGACGGGCAAATGGGTCAGGACTGTGCCTGTCGGCACGAAGGGCGCCGATGGCAAGTGGGTCCAACCGAACACGGATCACACACCGGGCCTTGACGGCCAGAAATGCTGGGTAACGGGGAATGCCCCCGAGGGAACCGGCCTGGGTGAGAATGACGTGGACGAAGGTGCAACGACTCTTCAAACAATCAACTACGATCTTACGTCGTATTCCCTCCCGGTCATTCGATATTGGCGCTGGTATACAAACAATGCGGGCGCCAGTCCAAACCAGGATTACTGGGTGGTGAAAATATCAAGTGACGGTGGTATCACCTGGAAAGACGTTGAAAACACCAAGGTAACCAGTGCCAAATGGACGGCGCAGGTTGTAGTGGTCAAGGACGTCGTTGTTCCAACAGATAAGGTGGCGCTCCGTTTTATTGCCAGTGATTACGATCCCCAGTCTCTTGTCGAAGCAGCTGTTGATGATTTTGAAATACTGGACGTCGATCCACTCCTTTCCGTGGATGAGACAGAAGCGACACCGGGAATTTTTGCCTTGGAGCAGAATTTTCCAAATCCGTTCAATCCCAGCACGAATATCCGTTTCAGTATTCCACGGCGTTCATTTGTCTCGTTGAAAATATATAACAGCCTGGGAACAATTGTTCTGCACCCGGTCAAAGAATACCGCGATGCTGGAACGTACGATGTCTTCATCGACGCTTCAACGCTCCCGAGCGGAATCTACTACTACACTCTCACAGATGGATCAAACACTACTACGAAGACGATGGTGTTAATGAAATAGTTTGCCCCCCGTTGTTATTTGGAAAGGGCTGTCCTGAACCCTGCGCGCAATCCTGTTCGGTTTATCGTCAGGAATGAACGTAGTATTCGGGACAGCCCTTTCTCGTTTCCACGCTTTTTCATCCATCGTAAACACCCGTATATTACCACGGTTGAAGCTGCGATATCTGCATAACGAATCAGGCGCTTGGAGGAACTCGATTTTCTTGTTGATCCTCTTGTCCCTTTTCCCTCTCGTTAGACTCCCGGCTGCAGGGTGGCGATACTGGCAGCAGCAAGTTCATACCACCATCGTCTGTAGCCTTGACACCAAGCAAAAAATCATCTTCGGCCGCATGCGTCTGGTGTACGTGAACAATTCGCCCGATCAACTGGGCAGACTGATGTTCCATCTTTACCAGAATGCCTACCAGCCGGGCAGCAACATGGATAAATTGTATCGCACACGCGGCAATTACAGCATCGCCGGTCTTGAACCTGAAGAACAGGGCTACACGGAAATTGAAGACATCTTCGATGATGAGCGAAACACGTTGCGTATTCGGGTCGATGACACCATCGGATGGGTGTTGTTGGCTGATACCCTTATGCCCGGCGATTCGGTCATCTTGCACATGACATTCAAGACCAAGTTCAGCAGTATTCGCCATCGCCTGCAATACTCGCGGGATAAATGGGGAAACTTGCAGTTCGATGTCGCACAGTGGTACCCCAAGGTCGGGGTTTATGACAGGTACGGTTGGCATCCGGATCAACATATCGGCTACGAATTCTACGGGGAGTTCGGCACGTTCGACGTCTCTATCACGCTGCCGGAACACTACATTGTTGGAGCAACAGGTGTCCTGGTCAACCGGGATGAAGCTCTCCCCCGTGCCTTGCGGCGCAAACTGGATATCCGGAACTTCGCCGACAAACCGTACGGTGAGCGTCCTTCCGTCATCATTCCTCCATCGAAGCGTCTTAAAACCTGGGTGTACCATGCCGAGAATGTC
>JAADGX010000218.1 GCA_013152135.1 Chlorobiota bacterium | reverse complement strand
AACACCAGCGAGATCGTGAAGTAGGTGCTGATGGCGAAGAAATCCCAGAGCAGGGGCGACCGGAAGTTGACCCACAGTGAACCGCGCAGGTTGGGATAGGGAGCGATCCAGAAGAACAGCCAGGGGCGCCCCAGGTGAATGAGCGGGAATATTCCCGCGCACATCACGGCAATGATGGTCATCGCCTCGGCGGACCGGTTGATCGAAGTGCGCCAGCGCTGCCGGAACAGAAAGAGGATGGCCGAAATCAGCGTGCCGGCGTGTCCGATTCCCACCCAGAACACAAAATTGGTAATGTCAAACGCCCAACCCACCGTCTTGTTGAGACCCCAGGTCCCGATACCGGTCATAATCTCGTACGTCACGGCAACCACGCCCAATATCAACACAGCCACTGAAATGATAAACGCCGACCACCACAACGTTGTCGGCCCGGTTTCCAGCGGACGGGCGACGTCGTCGGTGACCTGGGCAAGTGATTTATCGCCGTGAATTAAGGGTTTCCTCAATACCGAGAAACGCAGTGACATTTGCTTTGTTACTCCATTATTGTGCCGGAAAAGCGGGGCAAATCATACGCGCCTTTGCCCGAAGAACAGCCGATCGGGAGCAAACCGCGCCTTGTTCTCGACCTGTTTTTTCTGCAACGGGCTGTTATTCTTTCTTCAGGATTCCGCATTTTTCACGTGTTTCGGACTTTCGTCAAGTATCCCACCGTGGGAAGGAAATTCATTTCCTCCAGCATCCGGTAGTGGCGGGGATGCCGGATCAGTTCGGCGATCCTGCTCTTCGGATCGTTCATGTCGCCAAATACGATTGCGTCGGCGGGGCAGGATTGCTCGCACGCCAGCTTTATGTCGCCGTCTTTCAACGGCACTCCATGTCGCCTCGCCTCGGCCTTGGCTTCCTGGATGCGCTGCACGCATAGAGAGCATTTTTCCATCACGCCCCGCGTGCGCGTGGTGATGTCGGGATTGAGCACGAGGTTTTCCTTCCGGCCTTGTTCCCAGTAGTCGAACCAGTTGAAGCGGCGCACCTTGTACGGGCAGTTGTTTGCGCAGTACCGCGTTCCGACGCACCGGTTGTAAATCTGCTGGTTGATGCCTTCCTCGCTGTGCACCGTTGCCAGGACCGGACAGACACTTTCACACGGCGCGTGGTCGCAGTGCTGGCACATCACGGGCTGGTGCATGACGGTGACGTCGCCTTCATCCCCCGAATAGTAGCGGTCGATGCGTATCCAGTGCATTTCACGGCGGCGATGCACTTCATCCCTGCCGACCACCGCCACGTTGTTTTCCGCCTGGCATCCGATCACGCAGGCCGAGCACCCGGTGCACCGGCCCAGGTCGATGGCCATGGCCCAGTGGTGGCCCTCGTACACGTAATCGTTCTCCCACAACTGCAAGACGGGATGCTCAAAGGTATTCCCGGACCTCGGGTTCCTGATGTAGTCGTCCAGCGTCGTTTCCCGCACCATGTTGCGGGCTTCTCCACCCAGGTTCTCCGGAACGGTGATGGTCTGATGCGTCTGCGTGAGCGCCAGGGGCGAGGAATAACCGGTCTTGGTCAACCGTACCGCATTAACGAGGCTCGTCACGGCGCCGTTCGTCCTGGCGAAAGGAAAGGCATTTTTTCCTATCGGCAGTAGTTCCTCGTTCGATGCCACGTGTTCGATCCAATCGGGACCCAGGCGGGAAAATCGCTCGGTGCCCTTGCATCCGTACCCAAGCGCAATCGCAACCACTTCGTCATGCTGGCCGGGTTGAATCTGCGCCGGAAGCTCGATGCTGTACACGCCGTCAGTCACTTTCAGCACGCCTCCTTCCTCCAGTCCCATTTTCTTTGCCAAGGCGGGCGAGACGCTGACGTAGTTGTCCCACGTGACCTTCGTCACGGGATCCGGCAATTCCTGCAGCCACGGGTTGGAGGCATGACGACCATCCAGTATGCCTATCTTCTGATAGAGTTCCAGCGCGTATCCCTTTTCCCCCGGCGAGTAATCCTCGTCGGGCGCGGTGACCGCGGCAAGCTGAAAAGACGAAACCTGCGTTTTCCGCGGCTGAACGCTCGCGAATCCATCGTGCACGGTCCGATCCCAGAATTCCTGGAAAGAGAGCTTTCCGGGCTGGCGCGGGAACACCGTTTTCTTCCAGTAGTCCTTCACAATTTCCCGATCCGGTTTCCTTTCATCCATCCAGACGGAAAGGCATTCGCGCACGGTGCGTGTGTCGCCCAGGAGCGGTATCGTGGGTTGCGTCATGCTGAATAATCCTTCCGCAATCTCTGCGTCGTTCCAGGACTCCAGCGGATGGTTCACCGGGCAGACGAACTCGCTCTGCGCAGCGGTTTCATTCTGATGATCGGTAATCGCGACAACCAACGGTACGCCTTTCAGCGCTTCGGTGAATTCCGCCGCGTCAGGCAGGTTGTACGCAGGGTTGGCTTCGGCGATGAACAGCGCCTTCACCTTTCCCGCTTTCATTCTTTCCATCAAGCCGAGCAACGCCCGGTCGCTTCCCCGCCACTGGTAGGAAGGATACGCGACGTCCAGGGTCTTGCCGTAGTTGCCGAGGACATGATTGATGAAATTGACCAGCCGTTGCAGTGCGACGTTGTTCCAACCGCAAACCAGGAGGCTCTTTCCCTCGGATTCCAAGAGCCGTCCCGCAAGTTCTTCCACGACTGATGGATCAATAATCGAAGGGCTTTTACTTTGAACCGCGGGCACATTCAGGCCTTTTACCGCCGCAATCTTTTTTGCGACCTCGGTGAGTATCGCCGCGCTTTGGGCCGGCGTGACCCTGATCCGCCGATCGGCGTTCGAACCGGTCAGGGACATGCGGCCTTCCAACTGCACGTGGTACGAGATGCGGGGCGGGTTGCCCACCAGGTCCCGTCCGGCCGTGTAATCCCTTGTGAACTCCACCGGTGAAATCCAGGTACCGAGGAAATCGGCGTTGAAACTGACAATCACCTCCGCCCGGTCGAAGCGGTACCGGGGCAGGACGCGCAGGCCGTGCGTCTGCTCGTGTGCATCCAAAATGGCGGAGTACGAAACGGCGTCGTATTCGACGTGTGCGCTGTTGGGAAAACGGCCGAGAAAGCGGTCAATCACCGCGCGCGTTGAAGGACTCGTGACGGTGCCGGTCAAAAGATAGACATCGTCTCCAAGCTCGTCCAGGCGAGAAGTCACTTCGCGGTCGAGCTCCTGCCAGTTTGTTGGTTTGCCCCTGCGGAGCGGTTTCTGCACGCGGCGGGAATCGTAGAGACTCAATACCATCGCCTGGCCCACGGCGCAGATACCACCTCTTGAAAGGGGGTGCTGCGGATTTCCCTCAATCTTGATGGGACGCCCGTCGCGCACTTTGGCCAGGATGCCGCATCCCGCCTGGCACCCGGCACAAGTGGAAGCATACCAGTACGACGTTCCCGCTATGAAATCCTTTGGCGCGTTGACAAGCGGGATGGACTTCTCGACCGGGGCGCGGTTGCATGAAGCCAATGCAACGCCCGCGAGGGAAAATCCCGCGGCCTTTAAGAACGAACGCCGGGAGACACTCATCTTCCCCTCGAAAAAGTCGTCCGGAAAATCTCCCTGGGGAAGAGACTCGGGGAATTCGTTTTCCGCCATTTTCTGAAACTGCGGACTGTTTTCCCGTTCTTCGAGACCCTTCCAGTACTTTTTATCTTGCCTGTTTACCATATCTGCATTCTGCTTTTGATTATCCGGTTCAATAATGGCACACGGCGCAACTGATGGAGGGCTTTTTGCCCTTCAGTTCCGGTATTTTGCCGTTGGTCACGTCGCGATGACAATTGACGCACCATCCCATTGTCAGGTCGCTCACCTGTGCCACCCTTTCCATGGTCTCCACGGGACCGTGGCATGTTTGGCACTTCACCCCGGCGTTCACGTGACGGCTATGATCGAAGAAGACAAAATCCGGCAGATTGTACACACGAATCCATTCGAGTTTCCCGGTCGCTTTCTTCTCGTCATAGCGCATTTCCCGCGCGTTGAAACCAACGGCCCGGTACAGTTTTTCAAGTTCCGGAGAAACAACAGGTTGTATATCGCGTTTTTCTTTCTTCGCCTGCATCTCTTCAATCTTCACTTTATCCCATGCAGCCGTTACGAAACGATGGCAGTTCATGCACGTGCTGGCAGGCGGAATAATCGCGTGCTGTCCCTTTTCGGCGCCGACGTGGCAATACTGGCAATCGATCTGCAAATCGCCGCTGTGCAGGCGGTGCGAAAATTCCAACGGTTGCTCGGGAGCATAACCGGTGTTCACGCCCAATGGATTGATCTTGACGCTTTGAAAGAAAATGATCAGCCCGAAAACAACGGCGATGGCGACAACAACGGCAATGACACGAGTATTTGTGCTATCCATAAAGTGCTCTCTTACTTTTCACGTAACTCCGGGAAACAACACTTCGTTTTTTCTTCATGTCTCGTATTCCGGAAACAAACGGCACGGTTCATATCGGGTTTATATTTCTGTCCTGTAAACAATTCCTAGCAATGAATCTCGGCGTTCTTCCGGGCGTAGAACCACCAGTTAACCGCCAGGCAACTGACGTAGTACACCGCGAACCCGTAGAGCGCCACCTCCGGTGTTCCCAACTGGATCTGCGCTCCGAAAACCTTGGGGATGATGAAGGCGCCGTACGCGGCTACGGCCGACGTCCATCCAAGCACCGGCCCGGCCATCTTCGGCTTGAAAATGATGGGGATCATCCGGAAGGTCGAACCGTTCCCAATGCCGGTCGTAATGAACAGGAGCAGGAACAGGAACAGGAACGGGAGAAAATGCGCTTCCGGTGTGGGCGAGTTCTGGGAAATCTTCACAAAGTACGCCACTCCCAGCGTTGCGCCGATCATTACTATCGTATCCCAGTGGGTTACCCGCGCCCCGCCCAGTTTATCGGAGAGCCACCCGCCGAGCGGGCGGATAAGGGAACCCACCAGCGGTCCCAACCAGGCGTACGCCATGGGATTTGGCGCATTCGGATTGATGGTACCGTCGGGCAAGTACCCGTACACGTCCTGGATAAGCTTGGGAAAGGCGGCCGAGTAACCGATGAACGAACCGAAGGTCATGGTGTACAGCCAGGTCATGACCCAGTTGTGTTTCTCCTTGAAGATGGCGAACTGGTCGCTCAAATTCTCCCGCACCGAGGCCGGGGTCATGTAACGCATCAACGCGAGTGTCAGGATGATGGTGATAGGAAGAACCACCCACATGTTCAGTCCCTGCCCGATGAGCAGGTACAAGCCGACACCGGCAGCGGCAAATCCCAACAGGATCAGCCAGAGCATTTTGCTTATGGCAACGGGCGCGGAACCGACTTTCTGCTGGGGCAGGTTGTCCATACCGAACCAGGCCAGGACGAAAAGGAATGCCAGGATGGGCACCCAGACCAGCCCGCAGTTCTGGATCCACACCATTCCGCCGCCCAACGCCTCGGGCATTTCGAACCCCTGCCCGGCCAGGGGACCAAAGATGTTCACCGTCATGGCCAAAGGCAGGAACACTTGCATGACGCTCACGCCGACGTTGCCCAACCCGGCGTTCAGACCGAGAGCCAGCCCCTGCATCTTCTTGGGAAAGAAATAGCTGATGTTGGACATGGACGAGGCGAAGGCGCCCCCGCCGATACCGGACATGGCGGCCAGGATGACGAACACGGAATAGCTGGTATTCATGTCCTGCAGGGCAATGCCGGTACCCAGTGCAGGCAGGATCAGCAAGGCGGTTGTAACGGCAATCACGTTTCGACCACCGCTCAAGGCGATGAAGAAGGAATTTGGAATGCGCAACGTGGCTCCCACCAGCCCGGCGATCGCCGTGAGGGGGTACAATTGCTCCTTGCTGAAGGGAAAACCGAGGTTCTGCATCTGGACGATGATGATGGACCAGTACAGCCACACCGCAAAGGCGCACAGGAGCGCGGGGATGGAAATCCACAGGTTACGGTTAGCGTGTTTCTTTCCCTTCTCGTTCCAGAACTGTTCGTCTTCCGGATCCCAGTGGGGTATTCTGGCCATCTTATTTATCTCCCGGCATTTGTTCTAAAGGATCGGTAGCGACTTTTTCCTCGAGTTCGCGCAACAACTGCGGCGCCCTGGACTTCATCATTCTGCGTGCCACGAGGTGTAGCCATACCAGGCAGACCACCGAGAGAACGAAAAAGAACATCCAGCTCGTGGTCCAGATGCCGGTCCAGCGCAGCAGGTAACCGAAAATCACCGGGCTGATAAAGCCCCCCAGACCGCCAACCACGCCGACGATACCTCCCACGACGCCGACGTCTTTGGGAAAGTGTTCGGGAATGAATTTGTACACGGCCGCCTTGCCGATACCCATCATGATCCCCACGATGAATACCAGCAACGTGAAGATCCAGACGTTGGCCTGAAAGAAAATATGTGTGACGCCGCGGGCCAGGAGCTGCTTTTTATGAACCTTTTCGCCCACTTTCACCACCGGCTCCTGCCAGCCGTTGATCTTGGGAAGCACCAGCATATTGGGCTCGTTCTGCGTGAGGCTGACGAGGTTGGGCACGTCGTCTTTGTTTTGATAGTCGTACCTCATCCTGTCAACGACGATGGTGTTGGGAGTTACTTCAGTAACCGTACCGGACTTCAAGGCCATGACGCCCTGGCCGGGGGATTGGATTTCCATGCGGGGAACGATGAGCAGGGCGGAGCTGAAAATACAGGCTCCGAGCACGATGTACATCACCGGGCGCGCGCCGAACTTGTCCGACAACCAGCCGCCGAAAGCCCGGATCACACCGGAGGGCAAACTGAAGATGGAAGTCATGAAACCGGCTGTCGCCACGCTCATGGTGTACACGTTCACGTAGTACGGAATCAACCATTGGGCCAGCGCGACGAAGCCGCCGAACACCAGGAAGTAGTACAGACCGAACCGCCACACCCGTGGATACTTCAGGGGTTCCAGCCGTTCCAGGAGGGTGCGCGTCCTGGTTTCTTCCACCTTTTTCGAGAACGTGGTAAAATAGAAGACGACAGCCATGACCAGCAGTCCCAGCGCGTACAGCTTCGGCATCATGCGCCAGCTTTCGATCACGGCACCGTTGTCGGTCAGGTACAACAACGAGGGCGCTCCCAAGGCCGTCAGGGCTGCCCCGGCGTTGCCCGCCCCGAAGATTCCCAGGGCCGTTCCCTGGTACTTCTTCTCGAACCACACCGATGTGTACGCAATGCCAACCGCAAACGAAGCGCCGCTGATGCCGAATCCCAGGCTGGCCAGCAGAAATTCTTCGTACGTATTGGCCATGCTCAACAGGTACGTTGCCACGGCGGCGACCAGCATCAGGATAGTGTACACGATGCGCCCGCCGTACTTGTCGGTCAGTACACCCACCGGGAGTCGCACCAGCGAACCGGTAAGCACCGGGATACCGATGAGCCAGCCGATTTGCGTTTTACTCCAGTCGAAAATGCCGTTATCGACCAGGAAGGTCACCAGAACGCCGTTCATCATCCACACGGCAAAGCACACCGTGAAGGCGACAGTGTTCATGGTCAAGACAATTCTGGCTTTCTTCTTTTCGTTCATGTTTCTCTCGTCATTTGAACTAAATCACGCAAGGATGCATGCATTTATGATGTAGTCCCTTACGGGAAAAGAGCATTGAATTCATATCAAGGGGTCGTTCGGTGTACGCGGTTCATGTATTTCGAAAGCACGGGTTTCCATCATCCTCTCGGTTGCATCAAATCCGGTTCGCGTATCGACGGTTCTTATCACTTCCGTTTCACCTTGAACTCGGGGGTGCGGATTTTCCTTCGGTCCCAGTACCAGCGAACCAACTGCGGCTTGCGCCACAGGTACGGGTTGGGAACGACAAGGGCGTGCACCAGGCGGGTAAAAGGGAAGAGCAATATGAGAAAGTACGCGCTGATGATGTGCAACTTTACCAGCAGCGGCATGGGTGTCACAAAAGCAATGTCGGGACTGAACGCCAGCAAAGACCAGAAATACGGCGATATGGAAGCAGCGTACCAGGAGCTGCCCCAGCTGTTGAAGACCGCCACCAAGAGCCCCGTGCCCACCTGGAACAACAGGATGGAAATCACCACCCAGTCGGCCGTGCTGGTGACCACCTTGGCGCGGGGGTCGACGAGGCGGCGGATGACGATGTTCAGCAGGCCCACCAGGGCAAAGATGCCGCCGATGAACGCCGTTACTTCCAGGATGTGCAGGCGCAGGGGATCGTTGTTCCAGAGAATGACCTGGCGGGGAATGAGAAATCCCAGGAAGTGTCCGAACAGGATGGTCAGTATCCCGTAGTGGAACGGTACTAAACCCCAGAAGTGAATCTTGTTTTCAAGAAACTGCGAGGAGAGACTTGAATAGGTGAATCCACGGCGCCTATATCGCTGAATCGTGACAAGTAAAAACGTGAAAAGGGCAACGTACGGCAGGACAGCGAACCAGAACAAGTTGAAGTAATCGAGTATGTTGGTATTCTGAGCCATGTTATTTACCTGACGATTTTAGAAATTCTAGCGAATCATTTGATTTGTCTGATCGAAACCAGGTGCTAGCCTGCCTGGGGCAGTGCCGCGTTGGATTCCAGCGTATTATCAACCGGATCATACTCATCGTTGAGATAGTCTCTCAGTGTAACCACCAGCGATTTGAACGGGCTCGCGTCTTCGAAATTGCCGAGAATAACGTCGAGCGCCGGGCGAAGAAAACGCGCGACGAAAATATTTGCGTCTTCCGGGTCCAGGACTGCAATCAGTTTCAGGCAGTGACTGATGTGATCGGGAAGTTCCACGGATTCCGGGATATCGAACTCCGCGAGCGCCTGGCGCATCCTGACCAGGAACTCTCCCCGCTTGTAGTCTTCGCCGTAGAGGTGCCACCCGATTTCCAGGCAGGTGTTCTTGTTCATATCGAACGTCCGCGTGAACAGTTCTTCAACACCGCCTAATTCCGTCTCCGAGAGGAACTCACGAAAACTCTTCAGGGGATCACGCTTTTCTCCGGGAACACGAGTTTCGCGGACAAGCTCCTCTGCGCGGCTCTTATAGTCCCCGGTCGGATACGAAAGCAGGTCGGCGAAAATGTGCAAAATGTTTGTTCGCGGTTCCATCGTCACAGCCCCCGCTTCACTTCTTCCTTGAATCCGAACCCGACGGATTGCTTGTATTCCAGCGGATCCGCGACCATCTCGATGGCCTCCTCGCGATGGGCCGGCGGAATCACAAACCGGTCCTCGAACGTGCACAGGGAAGTGAGCTTATAGATCGCCTCGGCTTCTTCAACGGTGCAATCAGCCTCGCGAAGCATGTGTTCCGCGTGCTCCATCTCCACGTCGCCCACCGTGACGGCCCGGCGATACGTACGAATGGCCATTTGCTTCTTCAGCACGTAGCGCACCTTGCTGTTGTTTCCGGCTCCAAAGAGTTTTCCGAGGTACTCGATCGGCGCCCTGGCTTTGTCGAAATCCGGGAAGAGTCCTTCCGACATGTTTTTCACCGTCTTACCGTCGAAGCTCGACATGACCGGCAGCATGGGAGGAACGTAAAACAGCATGGGCAGCGTGCGGAACTCGATGTGCGGCGGCAGGGCGATTTTCCACTCCTTGACGAATTTATACACCGGCGATTTCTGAGCGGACCGTATCACGTCGTCCTGGATACCGTTCTCCCGCGCTGCCTTGATGATTGCCGGGTCGTTGGGATCCACGATCAGTTCGCGATGCGCGTCGACCAGTTCGTTGTCCGGCCTCCCCGCGATTTCGTCGATGCGATCGGCATCATAAAGCAACACGCCGAGGTAGCGAATGCGTCCCACGCAGGAATGGAAACATGCAGGTGCCTGCCCGGTCTCGATGCGGGGGAAGCAGAGGATGCACTTTTCCGACTTGCCCGTGCTCCAGTTGTAGTAGCTCTTCTTGTACGGACAAGCGGCGATGCACGAACGCCAGCCGCGGCAGCGCTTCTGGTCGATCAATACCACGCCGTCCTCGCCGCGCTTGTACAGGGCACCCGAGGGACAGGACGCCACGCACGCGGGATTCAGGCAGTGATTACAGATTCGCGGGAAGTAGAAAAACACCAGGCGCTCGATGGCGGACAGTTGAGCCCTTTGCTCCGGTGTCAGAGCGCTCAGGTTGGGATCGTTCTCGGCGTACACAGGAGAACCGCTCAAGTCGTCATCCCAGTTGGGACCAGCTTCGATGTCGATGTGCTTTCCGGTCACCATGGAAATAGGTCTAGCGGTCGGCTGGTCGTCTCCTTCCGGCGCATTGAACAGATCCTCGTATTTGTACGTCCAGGGCTCGTAGTAATCATCCAGACCGGGTTGATGGGGATTATGGAAGAGATTGAAGACGACCCGGCCCTTGCCCGTGGAGCGCAGGCCCAGTTTTCCGTTCCGTTTTTCCCAGCCGCCCTGGTACTTGTCCTGGTCTTCCCACTTCGTCGGGTAGCCGGTGCCGGGTTTGGTTTCCACGTTGTTCCACCACATGTACTCGGTGCCCTTGCGGTCGGTCCAAATATTCTTGCAAGCGATGCTGCACGTGTGGCAACCGATGCACTTGTCCAGGTGGAAGACCATTGAAACTTGTGACCTGATATCCATTGATTAGCCTTTAATCTTTAATCGTGAAAGAATCATCGCGTCCTTTACCATTTCAGTTCCGGCAGCTTGCGCACCAGGATGTGCGTGTCGCGGTTTGCTCCGGTCGGTCCCCAGTAATTGAAGTGGTAGGTAAATTGTCCGTAGCCGCCGATGAGGAGGTTCGGTTTCAGGCGGGTGCGTGTAAGGCTGTTGTGCCCGCCCGCCCTGCGATTTCCGCGCAACGGCGATTTCGGCACCGAGAACGTGCGCTCCGGCGAGTGGTACTGGATGCAAATACCCCGTGGTATGCGGGCGCTCACGCAGGCGCGGGTCACCACGACGCCGTGGTCGTTGAACACTTCCACCCAGTCGTTATCCTTGATGCCCAGCTCCGCGGCGTCCTTGTCGTTCATCCAGAAGGGCTCGATCCCGCGCGAAAGCGTGGTCATGCGGTGGTTGTCACCATAGGTGGAATGAATGTGCCATTTGCCGTGGGGCGTGAGGTAATTGAGCATCATCGACTTTGCCTCGTCGTCGGTAAAGTTGAGATCGGCGTACTGCGCGGGCGTCGGCTTGGGTTTGTACGTGGGAAGGTGTTCACCGAACTGGATGTACCCGGGGTGATCCAGGTAGAAATGCTGTCTCCCTGTAAGGGTGCGCCAGGGCACGAGTTTTTCGACGTTGTACGTGAACGGCGAATACGCGCGTCCTTCGGTCACCAGGCCGGACCACATGGGACTGTTTACGAAGCGTTGGTGACGGGCTTGCAAATCGGCGTACGTCGTGCGAATATTCCGCGATTTCTCGACAAGGTCGGCGAGAGGCAGGCCCACCTTTTCTTCCATGTTCTTGTACGAGCGATAGGACAACTCACCGTTCGTCACGGTTGCCAGGTACAGGATGGCGTTGCAGACTTCCTCGTCTTCCTCGAGCGATGGATAGGTCCGTCCCCCCCAGGTCTGCGAAGGAAACGTCGCCAGCATGGAATCGTAGAAATCGTCGATCCGGTAATGCGTGCCGTGCGCTCCGAGGCCTTTTTCGCGCACGTTCGGTCCGTAGGAGATGTATTGCCGGTACAGGTTCTTGTAATCGCGGTGCACGATCGCCATGCCGGGCATGGTCTTGCCGGGAATCGCTTCTATTTCCCCACTGAGCCAGTCCCGGATTTGTGGCTGACTGATCTCCGCCGCCGTATCGTGCGCCAGCGGGGTCGTCACGAGATCCGCCACGGGTTCCGGAAAATGCTTTTCCGAAAGCTCGGAAAACTTCTTGGCGATTTGCTTGAAGATCTCCCAGTCACTCTTCGATTCCCAGCACGGCGGAACCGCCTTGGAAAGCGGGTGAATGAAGCTGTGCATATCCGTGGAGTTGAGGTCCGCCTTCTCGTACCACGTGGCGGCGGGAAGCACGATGTCCGAGTACAACGCCGAGGTGTCCATGCGGAAGTTCAGGTCCACAACCAGGTCCATTTTTCCGTGCGGGACCTTGTCGTGCCAGGTGACCTCCGTGATAGTGTCCTTGGCAAAATCCGGTTCGGCTATCGCGTTGGTGTGCGTGCCCAGGTAGTGCTTCAGGAAGTACTCGTGTCCCTTGGCGCTCGACATCAAGGCGTTGCCGCGCCAGATGTACCACACCCGCGGCCAGTTTGCTTCGTTATCCGGGTCTTCCACCGAGAACCTGATCTTGCGGTTTTTCAACTGTTCGACCACGTAGCCGACAATATCCTTCGGATCATCACTGCCCGTCGCCTGCGCTGCTTCCTTCACCAGGTCGATGGGATTCTTTTCGAACTGCGGGTAGAAAGGCATCCAGCCGTTCCGCACCGCTTTCACCTGCGTGTCCATGGTGTGCCCTTTTGCCAGGGACTTGACGTGTTGCTTTTTCGGGACGGTGTGATAATCGGTGAACGATTTTTCGTAACGCCACTGGTCGGTGTGGACGTAGTGCCAACTGGGAGCGTTCTGAAGGCGGGAAGGGCCGTACCAGTCTTTCGCAAAGGCGATGGAGCCCCACGATTCACCCGGAGCGAGTTTCTCCTGCCCCACGTAGTGCGCCAGGCCGCCGCCGTTGACGCCGACGCAACCGCAAAACATCAAGGCGTGAATCCCCGCGCGGTACATCAGGTTGGCGTGGTACCAGTGGTTGATACCCGCCCCGATGATGATGGTGCATTTCCCGTTCGTGTGCTCCGCGGTGACCGCCCATTCACGGGCGAACTTGATCAGGTCGTCGCGGGAGAGCCCCGTGTACTTCTCCGACCAGGCCGGCGTGTAAGCGGCGTTCTCGTCGTCGTAATCCACGGGATATTCACCGGATAGGCCGCGCGGCACACCGTATTGCGCCATCAGTAAATCGTAAACCGTCGCGACGACGACGGGGCCGTCAGGTGTTTCAATCTTTTTCACCGGAACGCCGCGGACGATGCTCTTGCCCTCGCCGAAATCATCAAATCGCACGGACACTTCCCCGTCGCCGCTATCCAGGAAAGTCAGCTGCGGCGAGATGTCGCTGCCGTCCTTTCCGTCTTTCAGCAGCAGGTTCCACTTGCCTTTTTCCTTTCCCCAGCGGAATCCGGAACTCCCCATGGGCATCTTGGCTACGGTATCCTTCTCGTCCCACATGAGGAATTTCCACTCGCCGTTCTCTTCCCCGGCGTATTTTTCAAGGCGATTGGCCCGCAAGAGCTGCCCGGCTTCGTACGTCTCGCCGTCCTGCGTCAATTCCACGAGCAGCGGGGCGTCGGTGTATTTCTTCGTGTAATCGATGAAATACGGGACCTGCTTCTCGTGATGAAATTCCTTCAACAGCACGTGATTGACCGCCATCCACCAGGCGCCGTCCTGCCCGGCGTTGATGGACATCCATTCGTCGGCGTACTTGGCCACCTGGTTGAAGTCGGGTGAAAAGACGTACATCTTCGTCCCGTTGTGCCGTGACTCGGCGGCGAAATGGCAGTCCGGCGTGCGCGTCATGTTCAGGTTGGAGCCCATGACGGCGAGCATCTTGGCGTTGTACCAGTCCGCGGATTCTTGCACGTCGGTCTGTTCGCCCCAGGCTTCGGGAGACGCGCTTGGCAAGTCGCAGTACCAGTCGTAGAACGAAAGCGAGATACCTCCCATCAACTGGAGCATGCGCGCGCCGGATGCGTAGCTGATCATCGACATGGCGGGGATGGGAGAAAAACCGGCGATGCGATCCGGCCCGTGGGTCTTGATCGTGTGGATGTTCGCCGCGGCCATTAATTCCAGTACCGTATCCCAGTCGGTGCGGCGGAATCCGCCCTTGCCGCGCGCCTTCTGCCAGCGTTCGCGGGTCTTCGGATTCCCGACCAGCGATTGCCAGGCTTCCACCGGGTCGTCGTACTCGGAACGCGCCTTCTTCCACAGGTCCAGGAGAGCGCCGCGGATGTAAGGATACTTGACACGCAATGGACTGTACAGGTACCACGAGTACGAGATACCGCGCTGGCAGCCGCGGGGTTCATACGGGGGTAGTCCGTGCTCCAGGGAAGGATAATCCAAACCCTGCATTTCCCAGGTCACGATACCGTCTTTTACGTGGATGTTCCACGTACAGCTACCGGTGCAATTGACGCCGTGGGTGCTTCGCACAATCTTGTCATATTGCCAGCGGTTCCGGTAGAACTCTTCCCACGTTCGCTGATTGGGGACAACATCGTCCCTGATCCAGGATTTGGTGCTCATTGTGATTCCTTAGATGTTAACAACATATATCTCGTCTTGTATTTTGACCGAATAAACAAAGGGGTGGGAGTTGATCGAAGGACTCTCACGAATTGAATCCCTCGTACGTCTTTTCTATCATCGCCTTTCTCACACCGCGGAAACGCTTGTTCCATATCAAATCGAATAACACCAGCAAGAGCACCGCTCCCCCCAGACCGAAGAGCAGAAAGTTGATCATCGCGGTGGACTGCACCGGTTTATCCATCTCGGTTTCCTTTTTCAGAAACGCCACCAGGGGAAGGATTTCTTCGGCGTCCAGGGGATACTTGCTGAAAATCGGGGTCATGGTCAGTCCGGGAGGCGCACTCAACCAGGAGGACAATCCCTTTCGGCCCTGCAGGCGCGCATAGGCGCGGGTCAGGTTTGGTCCCAGCCTGCCGCCGCCGAAGATACTCTCCATGCTGTTCACCGTGTGGCAGGAGATGCATGCAGGAGCGCCGTTTTTCAGGGGCTTCCCGCCCATGAAAAGAGCTCTTCCTTCATCGATGTCTTCCGGGAGCAACGGCCTGTTGCTGATCTGCAAACCGGCGAACTGCGATTTCTCCAGCTTCGACTCGGCCGCAATCAGGTCCAGGAGCGCGTTGGCCATCTCGCCGGTAATGCCCGGCGCCCGCGTCATGACGGCGCCGCGCGATTCCTTCTGCATCTTCACCGCGTAGGGATCACCGCTCTTCAAAACGCCTTCCGGATCGAGGAGCCATTTCACGAGCCAGTCCCGGCTCTGCCGCTTGGACACGTCTTTCAGGTCCGGTCCGGTAAGCCTTCCGCCGCCGATAGTATGACAACTGGCGCAATTCTTCTTGAAAAATTCCGCGGGAGTCTGGGCCAAGGATTGTGAATAGGTGAAAGAGATGAGCAGGAGAAAAAGTGGCAACCTGAAACACCTGCATCCCGAAACGCTTTTTGTAAGAACCATTATAACCTCGGAGAGAACCGTGAAACCATACTCGTTTTTTCACCTTCTGCGTTGAAAAAGGCAATTGTTATGCCAGAAACACTCCCGGCCGCAACCGGATCTCACGGTCGGTCCCGTAACCCCTTGCCAGTACGCACGTTGTGCCGGTGAAAAAAAGAGGGAACGGAAAAACGCATCGACGTATTCACTCTCACCCTGAATACACGCGTATGCAGCGGCGCGATCCATCTCCGGACCGCCCCAAGTCTCCATCCCCCCTGAGAGGAGAACGGCAAGAAGCGCTTTTTCAAACAGTTACGGGAACATCAGACGCACGCGCACGTGATGCGACGACAGGAACGCGCGATGCAAAGGAAGGCAGCGTCATCCGTTAATCAACGCTGTTTCAGCGGTTTTTGCACTGATCATTCCTGATGCAGGTTGCTGCATACAGGGCTATGCATGTAAACGGGAAGAGATGCACGTGGAAGCAAGGAAAAGATACTGGCTATCGACTGGAGCGAACGCCGTTTCTTCTGTCACGGAGCGATGCGAGCGTCCTTGTCCTGTACCATCGATTCGCGATCGATGTCCAGTTTCCGCATGATGCGTTGCAGGGCGGCGCGCGTCAATCCGCAGAGCTCGGCGGCGCGGGAAATGTTGCCGTTGGTGCGCTGAAGAGCGTTCCGGAGAAACACGCGCTGAAAATTCTCGATGGCTTGCTTTTTACCCTCTTCATAGGTGCTCGTCTCCATGAACGCTTCGCTGCCGAGATTGAGATCGCCGCTCAGGCCCAGGTGCGAAGGAAGAATTTTGTCGCCGCTGTGCACGATCATCGCCCGCTGGATGGTGTTTTCCAGTTCTCGCACATTTCCCGGCCAGTCGTAGTTCATCAAAACGGTAATCGCCGCCTGCGAGAGTTCGGGAAGCCGTTCTTCACCGCCCGGAAATTCCATCGCGGCCTGCTTCAGGAAATACTGCGCGAGAGCCGGGATGCAGGCCTTTCTTTCATTCAAAGGAGGAAGCGAAATTCTCACGACCTGCAAGCGGTAAAACAAGTCCTCGCGAAACTCGCCACGACGGACCATCTCTTCCAGGTTGCGATTGCTCGCGGACACAAGGCGGAAGTTCACTTTCACGCTTTCCCTGCTCCCGAGGGGACGCACTGTTTTTTCCTGCAAAACCCTCAGCAGCTTGCCCTGGAACAACGGCGACATGGAGGCGACCTCGTCCAGGAAAAGCGTCCCGCCGTTGACCTGCTCGAACAAGCCGCTCGTCGCTTTGTACGCGCCCGTGAACGCCCCCTTCGTGTAGCCGAACAGTTCCGACTCCAGCAGCGTGTCCGGCAAGGCGATACAGTTGATGGCAACGAACGGTTCATCTCGTACGGGGCTCCGGTTGTGGATCTCCCGGGCGATGAGCTCTTTTCCCGTCCCGCTGGGTCCCTCGATCAGCACCGGCACCTTGCTCGGCGCAACCCGTTCCACCAGCTCGAGCACCTTCTTGATCGATTTATCGACGGCAATGATCGTCCGCGAGTCGTACTTGTCCGAGAAGCGACGCGCGTGACGCGCAGAGAGAATCTTGTAGCCCGCGCGCTCGATGAACGAGAGAATCTCGTTGTTGTTAAACGGCTTCGTGATAAAATGCGAGGCGCCGTTCTGCAAACAGGAGACGGCCAGTTCAATGGTGCCGTGCCCCGTGATCATGACGACCTCGGTATCCGCCCAGTTGTGCTTTATGATTTCGAGCAGCTCGACTCCCGAGATGCCTTCCATCCTGATGTCGGTAAAGACAATGTCAAAATCCTCTTTCCGCAACAGGGCCAGCGCTTCCTCGCCCGACGCGCTCGTTTGCACCTGGCAGCCGAGGCTTCCGATCAGGCGCTTCAACCCGCGGCGGACGTCTTCCTGATCATCGACCAGCAGAATGCTCAAGTCCTGTAAATCATACGTGATTCTTTGCAGGTCGTCCGACATGTTCGATACCTTCTCAGTTGCTCTTGGTGATTTCGTTTCCGCCCGCACGCATCGCGTCCAGACCGTCGCCGGGCCCCTCGGCGACCATTTCCGGGGATTCCGGGATGATGACGCGAAAGATGGTTTTGCCCGGCTCATTGTGCAAGAGAACAAGATCTCCACCATGCGCCTTGACGATATTCTTCGCCGTCGATAATCCCAAGCCCGTGCCGCCGGAGCGTTTCGTCGTGAAAAACGGCTCAAAAATATGCTCCTTGTTTTTTTCACTGATGCCCGGGCCGTTGTCTTCCACGTCCACAAACAAAGTCCCGCCTTCTTCCGGCCTGAAGGTACACAATTGAATCATCCCCGTCCTGGGCGAGATCGTCTGGATAGCATTGACGAGCAAATTGACGAACACCTGTTGCATCTGGTTTGGATCGCCGGTGACACTGGTATCGCCGGAATCGAAATGGTAGTTGATCGA
>JAADGX010000053.1:10723-16576 GCA_013152135.1 Chlorobiota bacterium | reverse complement strand
TAGAACCGAACGTTCTTGGAATTAATTCGGATCGGGTATTCCGTGTCGGGGTCAATAGAATTGCGTTTCACTAAGTCTTGGAAGCATGTAAATTCAAGAGGATGTTTTGCTGCGCTCATTTGGTTGTAATTCGATGATGGTAAGCATGATGTGGGCGCTACGTATCAGTAACATAAAACATCTGTCAACGATACGCCAAAAAGCGTGAGGAAGGAAACGAAGGGCGTATGACAATCGAAGCTGGATGAACGCCTTGTTCAAGGCCAGCGAAAAGGACGGAGACGGGAGACCGGCTTGCTCGCACATCGTTCTCATGGAAGCCTCGCTGAATGAATGGAGATGCGCGTTCGCAGGCGTCGGTTTGTTGCAATGAATGCAAAGGTAAACGGGAATCTTCTCTTTATAAGGCGTACTGAGAATGATTTTACCGCCGGTTTTCGTTACGGCTTTTATTTCCGATAATACGGCAGGAGGATTATTGACGTGTTCAAGAACTTCGGAAACAACCACGCAGTGAAAACTTGACGCGCGGAAAGGCAGTCGGTTTGCATCGGCAACAACAACAATTCCGCCTGTTTTTTCTCGAATGCGGCGCACGTTTTTCAATGATAAATCCATGGAAACGGCGGTACTCGTTTTCATGGCAAGCCAGCCGTTTCCCGAACCGATGTCGAGTATGGGGGATGTCGCAAGATTACCAATCGCGCGCCAGACTGTTTGTTGAATCCGGTGAGCTGAATCCTCGTCAACCGGTGAGCCCTTTTCGAAATAATCGAATATCTCGGCATCGAGCGTATAGTGTTTTATGTAATCCGCACATGGCATCATTGAAATGTACCATTTCCGGACAAAGTGAAAAACGCTTTTGCCTGGCGTAGGTGAAATAGAATACATTGGTGGTCATGAATATTCTTTCGGCATATTTCCAATCTTTGACGATCGCTGTCGTTCGTTTCGATGATGAACCGAGCGGTATCAGCGCAAGCGATGTCACCTTCATTCCCGCCCTGGAGGTATTCGATGTAGAAGTGCGAAACCGGGAACTGCTTCTGCATACGGCGCGGATTGTCTTCTGTGAATCCTACAAGTTGCAAATCAAGGATCATGGCAGTGTTATTGTTTCACCCTGGGACCTCTTCGAAACGTTGGCCAGTGACAAACCGCTTGGGTGTGTCATGGAAGGTGATGTCGCGGTCTTTCGTCTTTTCGCTCCGCGCGCATTCAAGGTTGTGCTCGAAATGTACGATTCGGCGCACGGCCCGGAAGTCAAACAGGTGGCGATGGAGCCGCAAAGCGACGGAGTTTGGGAGACCCGGTTGCCAAATGATGGGCTCCCAAGTTGGTATTGTTACCGTATTGACGGACCGCGTGAAGAGGGGGAAGAATTCGATCCGAGTATTCCCGTGGCGGATCCATACGCGAAGTCGGTTGTCGTGCGGAATATATACCAGCAGCCGGCACGAACACGCATCATATTCCCGGGATCAGAGACGCCGGTAAAAACCGATTGGATTACTGTCGACCCACGCGATCTTCTCGTCTATGAACTACACGTGCGGGATATGACCGCGCACCCCTCGTCGCTTGTACCGGAACACAGGCGCGGGACCTACCTTGGACTTGTCTATCCCGGCGTCCGCGGAGGTATTGAACATATCAAGAGCCTCGGTGTCAACGCGGTGGAGTTGATGCCGGTCATGACTTTTCCGAAAATCGAGATCCCGTACAGACAGCAGGTGCTTGGCTGGTATAATACCTGGAATCCTTATTGTCGGAATCACTGGGGATACATGACATCGTACTTTTTCGCGCCCGAGCCATACTATGCATCGGGACACCTGGAACCTGGCGCATGGCTTACCATGGAGGGGGAGGAGATAACGCAGTTCAAGCAGATGGTGAAAGCATTTCATGACCATGGAATAGCCGTTATCCTCGACGTCGTATTCAACCACACTTCCATGTATGATTTTCAACCCCTGCGATTGGCAGACCGGAAATACTACTACAATCTGGATGACAACGGCAGGGATACAGGCTGGAGCGGATGTGGAAACGATTTCAAAACTGACAGGCCCATGGCGCGGAGGCTCATCCTGGACAGCTTGAAATACTGGATGACCGAATTCAAGCTTGATGGTTTTCGATTCGATCTCGCTTCCTTGATCGATCAAGAAACGGTTGAGATCATAAGCGAGGAACTGCGGTCACTCAATCCCGGTGTCGTTCTTATTGCCGAGGCCTGGACGGGAAAGGAAGAAGACGTGGCACGATTCGTAAGTGCCGGGATAGCCTGTTGGAACGACGGTTTCCGTAACGAAGTGAAGGGTACGCACCCGGTGCGGGAACACGGGATGATATTCGGAAAGCATTTCTCACCGGAATTATTTACTCGCCTTGTCATGGGTTCTACAACGGACCATGGCGGGGTGTTCAAGGGGTATGAGCACGCGGTGAATTTTGTCGAGTCCCACGACGGGTATACGCTCGGCGATTTTATCCGCATCGCTAGCGGTGAGATCCACGTTCTCGGTGTGGTCGAGGATAGGGAAAAGCACGCGGTCTTGTCTTTCAATCAGCAAGTGTTAAACGAGCTGGCTGCCATGATACTGTTTACCAGCCGTGGGATCATCATGATGGCCGAGGGCCAGGAATTCGCGCGATCCAAAGTTATCGCCGATACAAATGTACCGGACGTGCGGCCGGGAATGTTGGACAGTAACAGCTACGAAAAAGACGATGAAACGAACTGGATCAACTTCGATCACGCTGACAAGAATGCGACCCTGGTTTCCTTTTACCGGGAACTGATCAATATCCGGAAACGCTATCCGTCTTTTCGGCGCGCAGGGGATGAAGATTACGAGTTCATCTTCAACGGACAAACACCCGCATGCGGTTTTTACATTCGCGAGAAAGCCGCCCCGGAGTTCGCCGTGCTTTTCAATTTCCAGCAGGAAAATGAAGCCACGTTTGTCTTGAACGGGGAATCCTGGGAGGTCCTGCTGGCGGGATCCCGCGTCAAGCGCGAACACCTCGATATCCCGAGAATCGTTTTGCCGCCTTCATCGGGAATAATCCTGCGGAAGAGGAGCTGATAGACCGGACGAATTGATTTGCCAGACCGTTCGCCCCTGGATCATTTGTCGGATGATGGTATTTTCCCACTCCTCGTTGGTAGCGAAAAAGGCGGGAGCGGATTGGGACAAATAACACGGATTAGGTAAATTGAACCGATATGTTTTTCATCTTTGATGATGAATCGCCCTTGACCCAGACATGAGTATTAAACCAGCACCTCCTCTTTCCCACCGCGCACGTATCATCCCAGCATCTCCCATTCGCAAGCTCGTTCCGTTGGCGGAAGACGCGAAAAGACGCGGTATCCACGTTTATCACTTGAATATCGGTCAGCCGGACATTGCAACGCCCGAAGAGTTTTTTCGCGCCGTTCATGGATTCGACGAAAAAGTCATAGCCTACAAGAACTCGCAGGGCCTGGCAGAGTTCATCGAAAGCATGATCGGCTATTACGACCGGATTAGTATCAAGCTCGCGAAGGAGAACATTGTGATCACCACCGGCGGATCCGAGGCGCTGATGTTTGCTATGATGGCCGTGGCCGAACCGGGAGACGAGGTGATCGTATTCGAACCGTTCTATACGAATTACAACGGCTTTGCGATCATGGCCGGTGTGACGCTGGTGCCGATAGCAACCGATCCCGGTACCGGCTATCACTTGCCGCCAAAAGATGAGATCGAGCGACACATCACCGATCGAACCAGGGCCATCATGATCTGCAATCCAAATAATCCAACCGGAACGGTATTGGATCTCAGTGAATTGGAACTCTTGACCGACCTGGCCCTTCAACACGACCTTTTTATTCTCTCTGATGAAGTGTACCGGGAATTTGTTTACGAGGGAGAGACGACGAGCATGTTGAAGATGGAAGGATTGGAGGATCGGGTGGTCGTACTGGACAGCCTTTCCAAGCGGTACTCCCTGTGTGGCGGTCGCGTCGGGTGTGTTGTCAGCAGGAATACCGAGTTCATGGAATCCGTGTTGCGGTTTGGACAGGCGCGCTTGTGTACCGCCACGCTGGAACAAGTGGGAGGCGCCGCTCTCGTCAACACTGGCGACAAGTACATCGCGCCCATGATTGATGAATATCGCGCGCGACGCGACGCGACGTACGAGGAGTTGATGAATATCCCGGGGATCGTTTGTCAGAAACCCAGCGGCGCGTTTTACATCATGGCGAAATTGCCGGTTGATGACATCGAATCTTTTGCCCGGTGGATGCTTACCGATTTTGCCCACGAGAATGAAACAACGATGATAGCACCGGGACCGGGATTCTACGCAACAGCCGGCATGGGGAACCAGGAGGCCAGGATTGCCTACGTGCTGAACGCGGAAGAATGCCGGCGGGCGGTACGGTTGCTGGCACGTGGCATCAGCGAATACAACAACGCATCGAGGAATTGAGTCCCTATGATTACCGTAACAATAAATGGCAGAGAAATCCAGACGGAACGGGGGAAGACCGTCATCGAGGTTGCCCTCGAAAACGGGATTTACATACCGCATTTCTGCTGGCATCCGGCACTGAGTGTTTCTGGGAATTGCCGCATGTGTCTGGTGGAAGTAGAAAAACTTCCAAAGCAGGTTATCGCATGCTCCACGTATTGCACCGACGGTATGGTGGTTCACGTGGATTCGGAAAAAGCAATCCGGGCCAGGGAAGCCGTCATGGAATTCATCCTGATCAACCATCCGCTTGATTGCCCGATCTGTGACGAGGCCGGTGACTGCAAGTTGCAGGAATACGCATACCGGTTTTCTCGGGGTGAAAGCCGGTTCGACGAAGAGAAAAATCACAAGCGTAAGCGCGTGGAACTGGGACCGCACGTGGTCTTTGATGCGGAGCGCTGCATCTCGTGTTCCAGGTGCATCCGCTTCTGTTCCGAGATCATCAAAGATCCGCAGTTGACGTTCGTGGAACGCGGCGACCGTGTTACCATCGAGACGTTTCCGGGCGAGAAGCTGGACAATCCCTACTCGATGAACGTGATCGACCTCTGCCCCGTCGGAGCCCTTACGAGCAAGGAGTTCAGGTTCAAGGCTCGCGTTTGGGACATGTCGCAAACCGAAACTGTGTGTCCGGGTTGTGCCCGTGGCTGTAATGTTGTTGCGTGGGTCAGGAAAAATGAGATCCTCAGGCTCACGCCGCGTGAAAACCCTCACGTCAACAGGTATTGGATGTGCGACAAGGGAAGGCTGGAATCGTTTCAGCATGTTCACAGTGACGACAGGCTCGAAGGCGCCATGATTCGCAGGGACGGTTCGTTGGAGCGGGCTGATTGGAGAACGGCGTATTCAATGGCGGCGGATGAACTGAAGAAGTACAGGGGGTCGGAGGTGGCGTTCATCGGGTCGGCACGGGCGACGGTGGAGGACAATTTCCTTCTGGTGAAGTTCGCGCGTGAAATCATGTCTTCCAGTCTTGTCGATTTCCTGCCCCATATTGTCGAAGGTGATGAAGACGATTTTCTCATTCGCGCTGATAAGACACCGAACGCTGCCGGCGCCTTTTTGGTCGGCGCTGGATCGGACGGACACGAGATAAAGGATCGAATCGTCGATGGAATTGCCCGCGGCGAGATCCGGGCGCTGGTGGTTATGGACGATGACGTTGCGGCGGATCCGTCTTTTGCCGCCGTACTCGACAAGTTGGAATTCCTGCTGGTCATGGCTTCGAATCGTACGGCAACCGTCGAAGCAGCGAAGGTGGTGTTCTCCAGCGCGACTTGGGCCGAGAAACTGGGAACCCTGGTGAATTTCGAA
>JAADGX010000053.1:0-10695 GCA_013152135.1 Chlorobiota bacterium | reverse complement strand
CTTCGGCCTTCCGTCGTTACGGTAGAAAACAAGAGATGGATGAGCGGATTCAGCCAGAGCCGCCTTGACCGGTTCGGGACGGCTTATGATCGGTGGGGGAAATACATCGAACACGACGCCCGCCCGCCGTGGCAGATATTGACCGGTCTAGCGCGTTCCATAGGGGCCAAGTGGTCGTATGTACATCCTGAAGATGTTTTTGAGGAAGTGGCGGCAAAGGTTGAAGACCTGCATGGAATGACCTATGAAAAAATCGGACGGCGCGGCGTCCGATTGGGTCGGACGGTGGAGGAACCGGCGTTCATCTACGATGACATTCATCCTTGAACTTCTAATTCCGAGCAATCTCTATGATTGGTACTGAAATTCTCATAGCTCTGATCAAGACCGTCCTCGTATTCCTGGTGGTGTTGACGACGGTTGCGTACCTGGTGCTCGCGGAGCGCAGGATAAGCGCGGCGATTCAAAACAGGATCGGGCCGAACAGGGTAGGTCCCTTCGGTTTGCTCCAGCCCATCGTGGACGTGGTGAAGCTTCTGCTCAAAGAAGATATCGTTCCCACGGCTGCCACCAAACCGATTCATGCCTTGGCGCCCATTATTTCCATTACCGTCGCCCTCAGCACATTCGCTGTCATTCCGTTTGGCCGCAGCGTCGAACTGTTCGGTCGTCGGATCGATCTCGTCATCGCGGGTGATGTGAATATTGGTGTACTGTACCTGTTGGCGCTGACATCCATCGGCGTATACGGCATTACGCTGAGCGGTTGGTCTTCGAATAATAAGTACTCTCTCCTGGGCGGATTGCGCAGTACCGCCCAGATGATATCCTACGAACTGTCGATGGGGTTGAGCGTCCTTGCCGTTATATTGATTGCGGGAACCCTGGAATTGCCGAAGATCGTCGAATACCAGGCGGGATTGAACTGGTTCATCTTTCTTCAACCTGTTGGTTTCATCACGTTCCTGGTCGCATCGTTCGCCGAGACGAACCGGGCGCCGTTTGACTTGCCGGAAGCGGAACCCGAGCTGGTAGGAGGGTATCACACGGAGTACAGTAGTTTCAAGTTCGCGCTTTTTTTCCTGGCTGAATACGCGGCCATGATTACAGCCAGCGCGGTCATTACGACCTTGTACCTGGGTGGATGGCAGGTCCCGTATCTTGAAGCCCTTGGTTTAAGCCAGGGATGGGAAACACTGATCCAGGTTGGCGCTTTTGCCTTGAAGGTTGTTTTCCTTTTATTCTTCTTTATATGGGTACGTTGGTCGGTTCCCCGTTTCCGCTACGATCAGCTCATGAATCTTGGCTGGAAAGTCATGTTTCCGTTGGCCGTGGTCAATCTTCTTGTTACCGCCCTCGTGGTTCTGGCAGTTTAATACGAACAGGAGTGAATCTGGAATCTTATGAGCATCCCACCCGAAAACAAGAGATACGAACTTACATTCTGGGAAAAAATCTATATTCCGGAACTCGTGAAAGGCTTGAAACTCACCCTCGATCAGTTGCTGGCAAAAAAGTTTACACGGCAGTATCCGGAGGAAAGGTGGACTCCTCCTCCTTCCTTCAGAGGACGACCGGTACTGGCGGTGGAAGAAAACGGGGTGGAGCGGTGTGTCGCGTGCGGTTTGTGCTCTCGTGTTTGTCCTGCCCTTGCGATCGAGGTGCAAGCTGCCGAGACCGAGCTGGAAAAGGAACGTTATCCCGAGTTCTTCGAGATTAACATGTTACGTTGCATATTCTGCGGTTTTTGCGAAGAAGTTTGTCCGGAAGAAGCCATCATCATGAGCGACGAGTATGAGCTGGCTTTTTCGACTCGCGAGGAAGCGCTATTCGGGAAGGACAAGCTGCTGATGTCGGTAGAGAAACTGCGCCCCCGTCTCAACTATCTTCATTCCCAGTACTGACGCATATCCGCGTTTCCATGGGACGCTACCGGTACGTGCTGATACTGTGCATTGCATCCATCACCATTTCTGGATGCATTGCTGTTTTGGACCAGGTTGTTGTTCCACGCAAAGTCACGATGGGTGAACCGTTCGTTGTGCTCATGGAAGGGAGCATCAGTGGAGACGAAAGCGGTATGGCGGGGGTGATTCTCCAGGTGCCGGAATCCTGGGTCTTTGAATCCGCGACTGTCTCCAGTGACATTGGTCTTCGTCCCCTGCATATCAACGATCAAATAGGATCTTTTTACAAACCGGAAGCCGGGTATGTCATCCTCGCGTTGGTGGATTCGCTTCATTATGGAAATCGGAAATCCGGCAGGGCTTCGGCAATGATTCGCTTTACGCCCGGGAGCGTGGGGCGATTCTCACTGAAATATATGGCGGGGGCTACCACGGGATCCGGAAAGCACATGTTCTGGAGACTCACCGATCCGCAGGGCAAGACATTCCAGACGTTGGAGGACAGCAGTTATATATTTTCCGTCACGGTAAAAGAGCCCGAGCTGAATGGGACACCGGCCCTCGCGTTTGATGGGAGCAGGTCATATCTCAGGGTGTCGGCCGGCGATTCCAGCCTCTGTGATCCCGGGCAAGATTTCACGCTTGAGATGTGGTTTATCACGACCGAACCGAACGGCGTTTTGGTCGGCACGCGTTCCAGCGATTTGCTGACGCCGTATTTTTTCGAATTACGGATAAACGAATACGGGCGACTCATCCTTCAATCAAGCGATGGTTTGCATGCGCCTTTTATAACGAGTTCTCGTTTCGTAAGCGATGGTTCCTGGCATCACGTCGCCATTCTGTTTTCCAGTACCCGGAAACGTTTTATCCTCATGCTGGATGGTCAAGTTCGGGACAGCCTTGTTCTTCCCGTCGGAGAGATACCTGGGACTGAGCCGATTTTGATCGGGGCGAGAGGTGGGAGGACGCTTTTTTTCAACGGCAAGATGGAAGAGTTTCGCATCTGGGACGGTGAACGCGCCCTGGATGATCTTCGCGCCATGTCGGATCATTCGTTGGGTGGATATGAAGAGGGGTTGCGCGTTCTATACAACTTTGATGAAACGGATTCCACGCACATCTTCAACATGGCCGCGGGGAGGGGGTTTAACGCAGTGCCCTTCAACCGACCCAAGCTCGTACCGTCGTCGGCTCCGGTACGGGTCGAGATGATGCTGTTTTCCGCCGTCGTGGATAACGATTCCATTCGTATAGAGTGGCAGACTTTTGATGAGCGGAATGTCAAGCGATACGATCTGGAAAAACGATACGAGAATGGGAAATATTTTACCATCGAGAGTTTCGATCCACAGCGCTTTCGGACAAACCGTAACGTGTACACGGTTAACGCAGTGTTTCAACCGGGCAAGGTGGTGTACTTCAGAGTACGCCAGGTCAACTTGGACGGGACGGTCAATCTGTCCGATGAGATCGTCATCGGCGCTGAAGAAGCGCGGGATTTTATCCTTGACCAGAACGACCCGAACCCGTTCATGGATAGCACGGACATATCTTATACGCTCAAAGAGACGGCGTTCGTAACACTGAAGGTTTATGACGTCATGGCCAGAGAGGTCATGACGTTGGTAAGCGAAAAACAGAAACCGGGGACATATAGCGTGCGTGTATATGGCACGGATCTGGAGCCCGGCATCTATTTCTACAGGCTCAAGACTCGCAAGGGAGTTGAAACGCGCAAGATGATTCGTTCATAGGTGTGGACGTGAGGTTGGATGCCATTGCGATTAGCCGCAAAATATTCTTGACATTCGAACAGGTGTTACGTACATTTTCAAACGATGGAGATGTCTCCAGAAGTTCTCGTACAAAGTCTTTACAGCACTATCACTCATTCTTCCATAGCAGATCGAATATTATGGCGTTCATGTTTTCATGAGCCGAGAGCGGTTGAATTGGTTCGGCCCTGGAGGGTTGCCACGCGGGAGCTTCGGAAAAAAAGTTGATTTTTACTTGCTCAAACCATATTCAATTACGAAATTATGCTATTGACGACGAGTGTGTAGGATTCGTAACTGATTTGCCCGAGAATACCGAATTTATTGAAGGAGTTTGTATATTGTCTATGATTTGCCGGAACAGGTAAATCATTGCAAAACCCGTATTCAGGTTCCTCTTACCATTTGAAGAAGACTTTTATTGAACGATTCACAAAATCATCAATCTCATTTCCCCAATACCTGGAGGTTTTTTATGAGGAAATTTGCACTTCTTTCTGTAGTAGTGGTGTTGGCGTTCCTCGTCATGGCAGGGTCCTTGAGCGCCCAGCAACCACTATTCCGGTACCAGAGCAATCCCAACGTACTTATCAAGGACCGTTCGAAGGTCTACGATAAGATCTACGTTCCCGTCAATGTCAGCGTCGTTGAGACTCGGGTTGGATTGTGGATGGATCATAGTTTTGGTAGTGATACAAAAATCACTCTTATTTCCCCGGACGGCAAGTTCGTCGTTTTGTATGATGGACAAGCGAATTTCTCCGGTCCCATCGGATCGAAGTATGATTACTGCCTGTTCATGGACAATGGGAGTCCGACCTGGAGCACATCTCCCCAGAACATCGTCAAGGAGCCTTCGGAGAGTCTCAGCGGTTTCGATGGGAGCTTGTCTCAGGGATGGTGGACCCTCAAGATCGAAGATGGGATTCAACAGGATGCAGGCGTATTGCGCTCCTGGGTTCTTATGATCAACGGCGGTACTTCCGTGCCTCCAGTAACCTTGGCGTGTTTTGATGGAGCGATGATCGGATGGGTTTCCGGGTCTAATCGATTCCTGCCATACTACAATAGTGGTGGCGGTCCCGGTGCACCGTTCGACCCGGGTAAGAATGGAGACTTTTACTGGGTACGCCCGAATGGAACAGGGTTCAACGTTGGCCAACCGATGGGTTTTGGTGCTGTTACTCGTCTCACGTTAACGTTCCAGGCTTCGCATCCATACCAAAAAGATATCTCTCTGAAGTTGATGCGTTCCAGTACGGATTTCCCCGTTTGGAACACGGCAGGAGGAAATCCGATCCCCAGTGGAACCGATATCTGGTTGACCGGGACCAGCGGGAGTGGTAGCCCGTTTCAAAACAATATGAATGTCATTTTTGATGACAATTCGCCATACACCATGGACTCCGATTTTGGATCGAATCCTCTCTTTGATCCGGACGGTACCGAGATTGCCACCGGCTTGCCGGGCCGTTTTCAACCGCATGAAGCACTCTCTACGTTCAATGGTACACCGTTTGACGGGACGTGGTTTATCGAATGGTGGGATAACTTCGACGATAAAAGTCAACCACAACCAACACTTGATTTCTGGCAACTCTGTCTCGAGGTTGAAGGGTACAATATTCTTAGTCCGTTAAGCCAGAGCACGACGTTCCCGCTTTACGGCGCCAATCTCCCGTCCCCGATCGCCAACGCGGTTATCGGTTATGCGGCGGATGCTATTTCCGCCATCCCACCGTACTCCCAGATTAGTACGCATGAGATGCCGTTAGTGGCAACATGGGTCACTCAGAAGCTGTTCCAGCAAGACGTCTGGGGTTTCGAGCGCATCGAGGCGGTTGATCAGAATGGTAACAAGCCGTATATCGGCTATTGGGGGCCTTATTCCTACAGTGTCAGTGGACCGAGTTTCTCCGTTCCAATAGGTGGAACGCCGAATGATCCGTACACGACCATTAATCTCGACCTGATGAATCTCGATCCAAATACCTATCACCTCGAGGATAATATTTCTGTAGGTGAGTGGGGCGATAATGATCCGAGCGATAACGCGGGATACTCTGGCACCTTTGATGTTAACACCCATGCACTCGCGTATTATGGCGATCGGATTGACAACTTCAGTCAGTGGTCCTTTGGCGCACCTGCAACAGGCGGAAACATCGCCGTGGGCGAAGGGATCAAATTGGGTCTTGCGTTCTCACTCTTCAACTATCCTTCGACAAGGGTAACGAGTGTTGACCTCATGATGGATGAGATTCCGTTCGTGACGCCTACCGGCGATTTTCAGATTGAAGTATGGTCGTGTCAGTACGGGTTCCTCGGTGCGCCGAACACGCTCGTTGGTGAATCGCCGTTGATCGGGAGAAATGACTATCTCGTGAACAACTGGCTGTCCATTCCTCTAGGCCCGGCAGGCAAGGGTGTTGGCGGGATCGAATTACAGCCCGGCACGTATGTGGTAACCCTCCGCGTTGATTCGGGCGCTGTCCAGCTCTGGCGGTATGAGATTCCTCTCACCCGTCCGAAGGACCATGCTACATGGGATGAGAGCCAGTTTGCTACGGACTTTGGTCCATTGCTGCCATTTGTTGACGGCGGTACGCACCTTCTCGGTCTTGCAACCGATCCGGCGGATCCGCCGAAGGACGCAGTTGCCAACTTCGGAGCCAACTCGATTATTGCTCTCCGTCTGAATGCCGTAACGAAAAACGACTTCTCCATCGAGATGATGTCGCCGATCGGGACCTTGGTTCTTTCAAATCCCGTGTCACCGGTGACACCAACGGTGCGCGTGCGAAGCAATTCACCGCAGAACGGGAACTCCCAAAGCTTCAATGTCCGGCTTGATGTTTATAACCAGGCAGGCCAGCGGGTATATTCGCGTGAGGTCTTTTCTTCTATCGCTCCGTACGCTGTGAAGACGTTGACATTTCCGGATTGGACGCCTTCACCGGGCTTTTACGACGTCGAGGCCATTTTCACTCGTAACCCCAACGATGAGAACCCGATTAATGATAAGCTCAAAGCCGAGCTTCAGGCTATCTCGTCGAGTCGTCCTGCTCTCGTATATGATGACAACGTAAGCAGCGATCGCCTTGATATGTATCGCGCCGAGTTGGATCGTATGGGTCTTGACCCGGTCGAGATCAATGTTTCCAACACACCGTTCAACGCGGATGATTTCGAAACGATCTTCGTCGCAGGCCGTGTTAACACTGATGTTGAGAACGCATTGAGCACGGCGATCAACAACGGCATCAAGGTTGGCTACCTCTTTGCGCAGAATGACCAGACGGATGTCCGGGATGTCCTCTACAATGTCGACCATATTTTCGATGTCAAGCGTGCGGCTTCGGTTGATTACGACCGGGTAGAGCTGAATGAAGTTGTTCAGCGTCATCCCATGTCCGACCAGATGGAAGCAGCTGTGAAGATTCCCGACGTTCAAATTCAATCCAAGGAAGACCTTGCAGCGGCGATGTTGAACAGCAGTCGCCAGCTTGATCGGAAAAAAGCGGCGTTGATGGCGAAATTCCGCGGCACCAATGTCGATCGTTCCAATCTGCTTCCTCCGATTGTTTCGACCGCCTACGATGAGCTCGCCAGCGTGGAATACGTTGGTCAGAAAGTGAACATCACGTTTGTGACGCCGAAGAGCGTTAATACGCGTCGCGACGTTACAACGGATGCCACGACGCCATCTAACTTTGCTCTTGAGCAGAACTATCCCAACCCGTTCAATCCATCAACGGAGATCCGGTACACGCTGGCTGAAGACAGCTACGTGTCGCTGAAGATCTTCGACATGCTTGGACGTGAAGTTGTTACGCTGATCAACGAGCACCAGAAGGCGGGTTCCTTCACGGTAACATGGAACGCGCTTAACAATGCTGGCCTTGAAGTCAACAGCGGTACGTATTTCTACCGCCTGGATGCCACGACCGAAAATGGTTCGGTATTCACCAGCATGAAGAAAATGACATTCAACAAGTAATTGTCTGAGTGTCGCGTTTGAGGCGGAACGCCCGGAAGTGTTTCCTTCCGGGCGTTCTTGTCTTTTTCACTCATTAATTATCTAGTACTGAATATGCGTGGAATAACGTTTTTTATCACTAGCCTGCTAATCATGGGCGGAATCACATCGGCCTCCGCGCAGGATATCTGTGAACCGCTTCGGTATTATGATCCGGATAGCACAACCGTCGCTTTTGTCCAGAACATGCCCACGCCGTTGTGGGCGGTTAAAATGACGCCTATTGGCATTGCGCGTGTTGATTCGGCGTTGATCGGGTTCGGGATGAAGAAGAACAGCAGCACCAGCGATTATGATTCCATTTATATTTACATCCTCGAAGATAATGCTGCTTTCAGTGTCGTTGATAAAGACAGCCTCGTCATCTGGCCTCCTATTGATACAAAGGAATTTGTTGACGATTTATACATCATAACGCTGAACTTTCAGACTCCGCCTGCCTTTCTGATGCCTGCCAGGGAGTTCTGGCTCGCTTACCAGTTCAGAGGTCCGAAAATCGACGTTATCAGAACGTTGTTCAAAACGCCCGCAGCAAACGAAGCGCGCTCCGTGGTTATCAATCCGGATAAATCGACAACCATAGCCAGCAAGATCGTGAAAAGCCAGATCCCAACTCCGGTGGATCTGTATGCCGAGACCCACGTGTGTTACCCGTTCGGTTATCCAGTTGAACTCAAGGCGATTTCAGCGAGGATGGAAAATAACGTCGCGGTGCTGGAATGGACCACGGCGACTGAAACAAGTAACTATGGTTTTGAAATTTACCGGAAAGTGTCGCAATCTTCATCCGGGAAAGTCGGCCTGTGGCATCGAATTGGATTTGTGCCTGGTCACGGGACGACTACAGAACAACAATTTTACCGCTACCGCGATCCCAACGCGCTGTACTACGCTGACAAGTCCGGCAAAGTCTATTACCAGTTACGCCAGATTGATATCGACGGGAGTGTGACCTCGTTGCCCCAGGTTGAGTTGGCAGTTGGCGCGAATGCTGCGCAGTTCAGACTCAACCAGGTCTATCCAAACCCGTTTGGTCCCGGTACGCAAAACATGTCGTCAACCATTTCATTCCACTTGCCTGACGCTGGTCTGGTTACAATTAAACTTGTCAATATCTTAGGCGACTTTGTGCGAACAATCGCGCGGGAGAAAATGGACGCCGGTTTTCACGCGTATTCGATCGGATCCGAAAACCTCGCGACGGGCCGGTATTTCCTTGTGCTCGAAACGCCCTTTGGAATCCGAACACGAGTAGTTCAGGTAATTCGTTAGTTACTCTTCCTGATGCCACGTCGTAAGCCTGGCTTCGCGTCGAACTCGGTCGGCAACCGGTTTCATTGGAAATACATGCCGGCTGTGATCGGGGGAATAGCCTTGGTTGTACGGTTGGTGTTTTTCTTTCAGCTCCGCGGAACACCGTTTTTCAACCACCTGTTCTCGGATTCCCTTCTCTACTCCTCCATTTCCAGGGACCTGTTGACCTACGGGTTTCATTACCCATCCTCGTTCTTCATGTCTCCGTTGTACCCGATTACGCTCGCCTTGGTGGACATGATATCAGGCGATATGTTGGTATGGATACGATTATTGCAAATTGTTGTCAGTTCCGTTGCGGTTTCCGTTTTGGTTGTGTGGGGTAAAGAAGTATTCGGTCACGCGTCGGGTGTTCTGGCCGGACTTCTGCTGGCGTTTTATGAACCATCCGTTTTTTATGACAACATGATTTTGCTGGAATCTTTCCAGACGAGTCTTGTCGTATTCCACCTCTGGACGTTGCATCGTGCCCTGGAATCCCGTAAGCGAGCGTGGTTCGTAGTGAGCGGGTTGTGCGCGGGTGCGCTTGTAGTAAACCGTGCCAGCATAGCGATCTATCTTGTAATGCTTATCGCTTACTTGTGGTTGGGAATTCGAAGTGGGAGATGGTCGTGGAAAAACATTGCCCTGTTTCTGCTTCCCGTTGTGATCTTGGCAACTCCCTTTGTTGCGTGGAATACGGCCAAGGAAAAAACACCGGTAGGAATTACAACCTCGGCGGGCTTCAACCTCTATGCCGGAAACCATGCGGGGAGCACCGGTTTGTATGCCATGCCGGAAGGAATCGATCTGGCTCGTGATCCGAACGGTGTTCAGTTCTTGTCGAGATTAACGGGGAAGTCCATGTCTTCCGCGGAGGCTTCCTCCTATTGGATGGACAAGAGCCTTGAATGGATGACGACTAATCCTGGAGACGCTGTTGTCTTGATCATCCGAAAACTGGGATTGTTCTGGAATGCCGCGGAGATAGATCAACTGGGTCTTTCCATTGATTTCTTCCGGCAGGAATTCAGCACGCTTTTGCGGCTTCCACTTGTCGGGTTTGGTAGTATTGCCGTTATCGGATTGGCTGGTTTGATTCTGGCGATCCGGAGGAAAAAACTACCCGTGACAATACTGATTTTCCTGGTGGGATATGTGTTATCGATTGTGCTGTTTTTTGTCAGTGGCAGGCTGCGATTACCTTTGGCGCCCGTTCTTATTCTCCTGGTTGCTTATGCTTTGGTCAACGTATATGTCTTTATCGCGGATAAATCCTGGAAGGAATTAGCGTTTCTCGTGCTGACTGCCGTATTGGCTGGCATCCCGACGTACGCGCTCCAAGTGACGCCGAAGCCCGATTTCAGTAACGAATACTCCCGCATGGGGCAAGCCTATTTTGATGAAGGACTCTATACGGAAGCGGAACTTGCATACCGGAAAGCCCTCGAACGGAAGGAGAAATTCCGATACCATATGAATCTTGGAAACGCGCTAGCCGCCCAGGGAAAGTTCAAGCTGGCTTTAGAGGAATACGATCGCGCCCGGGCAATGAATCCTGAAAGCCCGGAGTTGTACTTCAACATGGGTAACCTTGCGCTCCAAATGGGACGGGCGAATGACGCAGCCCGCATGTGGATGACTGCGATACGGAAGGATTCGCTGTTTGCCCTTCCAT
>JAADGX010000094.1 GCA_013152135.1 Chlorobiota bacterium | reverse complement strand
GAAGTCACATAGTCATGGGCAACGTTCATGTGGTAGTACGCGTTGCGCTCGGCGCTGTGGCTGTTGGAATTGTTCCAGACGATGTCCACCGTGGAGCCGTTGCTGGCCGTTGTCGTAAACGACGCGCTGGGTGCGTCCTGTCGAAGAACGTTGGCATACTTTCCTCTCAGACGGGCGGTGACGGTGGACGAAGTCGTAACATTTGCGTTGTAATTCCCCAGCGAATCGGTGTACACGGTTGCCGTTCCCACCTGCACCTGCAAATGCGGCATGTCCTTGGCGACCTCGGTGTCCGTCACTTTCTGGGAATGCGCGTTTCCCGTTACCTTGCCCCCGATACCGTCCATGACGATGTTGTAGCGCCACAGGACTTCGCCCGTGTGCGCGTCCACCCACGTTTCCCACTTGTGCAGGTCGTCCTGGTCCACGAAGAAATGGTACACGAGATGGATGGTTTCCCCCTCCTCGGACGTCACCGGCATGACCGCGAGTTCGCCTTCACGGGCAAGGCTGACGTTCGGCGCCACGCCCAACCCGTTGAACGCCATGACCGCGGCGTGACCGGGCGCAAAGGTTGGCGTCACGTCGAGCTCGATCCGGGGACGGAAATCCGACCCGAAGAGGTACACCCTCCCCCGAGCCGTCATGTGCACGATGACCTCGGAAAACAGGACCGGCAATCCCTTGTACTGCTGCTGGAAATGCACCAGCCACTTTCCGCCGTAGGTGGAGATGCTGGTTACCACGAGTTGATCCGGGTCGCAGCGGAGCAAGTCGCGGAACGTGCGGAGAAACGTCCGCGCCGCCGCTTCCGCGTTGTATCTATTAATGACGGAATACCCGGGAATCTGGTATCCTTCTCCCCAGACCCGGTGCGGGTTCAGGATGAGCGGGTTCCACATCGCGCTCCAGGAGCCGTGTTCCTGTTGGAACCGTTGCCATTGCGCGAGATTCTCACCGCGAGCCTGGGCCTGCTGAAGAAAGACTTCATACTCCACGCGGTACCCCTCGGACGGTAACCGCACACGGCCGGGCTCGCCCCCGGAAGCCTCGGCGTCAAAACCGAGCAGGATTGAGAAGAGACAAACAGAAAGCAAGAAAGAAAAAGATCGCATTATTTCCACGTGTAATAATTACTACATGCTGCTTCAAAAAAGTAAGAATGCCCTTGAATTATAACAATATAATTCAAGAAGAAATTCATGAAATACATGTAAACCACCGTTTTTCGTTGACTTTATAATTTCATTTCTGTAACTTACGTATCCGTAATAAGTTACGGACGAACGAGAAACGGATGAACAATTCAACGAAGTGGATACTGGGCATATTTGCGGGTTTTCTGGGACTGGCGATTCTCATTTTCGCCGTGGCGATCTTCATGTTCACCGCGGCCGTTTCCGGAAGCTTCCGCGGCGCGTTTGACGAAGACGAAGAAATCACGGGCAGCGGCTCCGGAGCCGTCGCCGTTATTGAGCTCATGACCCCCATCACGAGCCCGGACAAGTTCGTTTCGCTGTGCAAACGGTACCGCAAGCGTTCTTCGGTAAAGGCCATCGTCGTACGCATCAACTCACCCGGCGGCGCGGTGGCTCCTTCCCAGGAGATGTACGAAGAACTTCGGAAAACACGCGAAGTCAAACCCGTGGTGATCTCCATGAGTTCGGTTGCCGCGAGCGGCGGCTACTACGTGGCACTCGGCGGCACGAGGATACTGGCAAACCCGGGAACCATCACCGGTTCCATCGGGGTGGTTTCCCAGTTCATCAACACCGGCGAGTTGATGAAAAAAATCGGGGTCAGTCAAACCACGATCAAGTCCGGAAAATTCAAGGACCTCGGCAACCCGTGGCGCCGGATGACCGAGGCCGAGAAGGAATACTGGCAACGCACCATCAACGAAGTGTACAGCCAGTTCGTAAAAGCCGTGGCCCGCGAGCGCGCCATCGACGAGGATTCCGTGCGCCGCATCGCCGATGGCAGGGTGTACACGGGCTCGCAAGCGGTTTCCATCGGGTTGATCGACAGCCTCGGAACGTACGAGGACGCCATCGCCCTCGCCGCGAAACTGGGAAACATCACGGGCGAACCGCGCATCATTCGCAAGCGACGCCGGCTTTCCTTTATCGAAGAACTGACCGGCGTCAACGCGTCGGAGTTGAAGGAAATCGGCGCGTCCCTGACGCCAACGTTTGAAATTCAATACAGACTGATGCATTGAGCTAACCAGAAGCAGGAGATAATACATTGACGAAAGCAGATATTGTGGACAACATCGCGTCAGCAACCGGTCTGACAAAAGTCGAAACGGAGGCCGTGGTAGACGGTTTTCTGGCTACCGTCAGTGAAGCCCTGAAGGAAGGGTACAGCATCGAAATCCGGGGTTTCGGCAGTTTCAAAATCAAGAAACGCAAAGCCCGCGTTGCTCGCAATCCCCGCACGGGCGAGGAAGTATTCGTGGAGGAACACTACGTCCCGATTTTCAAAGTCTCCAAGGAGCTTCGCGCCGGTGTTGACCGGAACCTGAAAGCCAAGGAACAGGCTCACAAAGAAGAGGAGTCTTCATGACCAAACTCTCAGCATGCCCTGAATGCGGCTACCCTCTTGAGGGCGCGGAAAACACATGTCCCAATTGCGGGACTCCGCTCGAGCCGACATCGTCGCATCCCGAGACACATGATTCCGCGATGAACGCAGACACCGTTTCGACGGTACCGGAAAGTGAAACCACGGAAAGCGCCGCCGATTCCGGGAACACCGATGAAGAGAACGGCGGCGTGGAAAACGGGATTTTCTGCACGAATTGTGGCGCGAGAAATCCCGCGGACGCGAATTTCTGTTACAAGTGCGGAACCCCCATAAAAGTGCCGGCCCCACGCCCCCGTACCCGGAAAGGCGGAACCAAGAAAGTCGGCGGGAAACAAAAACGGTCCACCGTTCAGGGGCGGGGCGGTGCCACCGAAAAGAAGAGCGGCTCTCTGTCGCCCAACATGCTCTACGGCGGTTTCGCCGTTATCGCCATCATCATCCTTGCGATCGTTTATTTCAACCGCCACGCGGACAACGATTCCCAGGCCATGGCCGATCACGCGGTTCACTTGCAATCGCTGGAAGCAGCACGCCAGGCCATGCAAAACGATCCGGGTAACCCCGACGCCGTGCTTCATTACGCCAACAAGTTGTTTGACACGGGCATGTTTCAACAGGCCATCGAGATGTACCAGAAGTATCTCGTTGACCGGCCCGAGGACTCCAATGCCAGGATCGACATGGGGGTCTGTTACTTTCAGTTGGGGCAATTCGAGCAAGCGAAGGACGTGATGGAAGAAGCTTTGAAATACGATCCGAAGCACCAAAAAGGACATTACAATCTGGGTATAGTAAATATTCGCCTTGGCGACACCGCGAAGGCGCGGGAGTGGTTCCGGAAAACCATCGAGATCAATCCCGACGCCGACGTGGCGAACATGGCGCGCAAACAACTCGCCGAACTCGACCAAGGTTAAACGGACTGTTAAAGAATCACTACATTACATGTTAAAAAGAGGAGTATATGCCGAGCGGAAAAAAACGCAAGCGACACAAAATGGCAACACACAAGCGGAAAAAACGTTTGCGGAAAAATCGCCATAAGAAGAAAAACCGTTAATCTGACGAGATGAACCGATGGAACGTCTTTGGTCCCCCTGGCGCTCAACGTATATTCAATCCTTCGCCTCTTCCGACGGCGACGATCGATGTGTTTTCTGTGAAGCCCTGGAAGACACCGATGACGACCAGCGGTTTCTCGTCAAGCGGCATGACCAGTGTTATGCCATCTTAAACCTGTATCCATATAATAGCGGTCACTTGTTAATTGTCTCCAACCGTCATGTCCCGACGTTGCACGAACTGGACGACACGATTTACAGCGAGATGATGCTGATGATCCGGCGCTGGTCGCACGTCATTCAACAAGCCATGCATCCCCACGGGTTCAATATCGGGTTGAATATCGGTCGAACGGCCGGCGCGGGCATCGACATGCACATCCACTGGCACATCGTGCCTCGATGGCGCGGCGACGTGAATTTCATGCCCGTTATCGGGGATACTAAGGTTATCTCGGAAGACATGCGGGAGACAATGATCAAGTTCCGTGAGACCTATGAAAAGCTGTATTCGTAGTTTGTTTCCCTGACTTTTTCGCAACCTATTAAAAAGGAGAGGATGACATATGGCAGATGAAGGAACCGGCCTGTCCAAAGGCCTCTTAATCGGTTTTTTCACGGGCGGATTGGTCGGCGCCGCCCTGGCTCTCTTGTATGCGCCGAAGTCCGGCAAGGAACTTCGCGAGGATTTACGCCAGAGCGCTGATAAGATCATCGAAGACGCCGAGCAATACCTCGATACCGCCAAGAAGAAAGCGACGGAATTGATAAACGACGGTAAAGCGAAATCGGAAACACTGATCGCAGAAGCCAAGACCAAGGCGAACGAATTGCTCCAGGACGCGGAAGACATTCTCGCTTCCGCGAAGAAGCGCGTCGCCGACGAAGCCTCGACGGTTCAAACAGCCGTCAAAGAAGGCGTGGAAGCGTACAAAGAGCAGCGCACGAGCAAAGCTGACTAGCATACATGATGACCCGGAAAGGACCCCCGTCCTTTCCGGGTTTGATTACCTTGGGATGCATTATGACATCTGAACTTATTCTCTTCATCGGTCTTTTTATACTGGCGGGAGTCGTCTCCGTGTTTGCCATACTGGCCCTCCAGGCGTCGCGCAAGGCGATCGTGCAGATCCAGCGCGATGTTGCCGAGATCAAACACCACCTGGTGGAAACACTCGACACCTACAACGAACTCGGTGAACGATCCACGAAACTCGTCAGCGAAACGACGCCGGTGATGGAAGATATCCAGGCGGTCGTTAAAAACGCCACCGCCGCCATCGAGCGGGTCATCGACCTCGAACAAAGTCTCGTGGATGAAATCGAGCCGCCCGTGCGGGAGCTCAAATCCGTCCTGGCCGGTATCCGCAGCGCGCTGGAAACGTTTCGTTCCGCCATGAAAGGCAAGAAGAAAACCGGGAGCGAGCAAGAGGAGTATATACCGTTTTCCTACCTGAAAAAATGAACGCGCGCCTCTCAGCATTAATAGAAGCGGCGCGACCGAAGCAGTGGGTGAAAAATCTCGTGATTTTCGCGCCCCTGCTGTTTTCACAAAATCTTTTTCATCCCGACAGCCTCCTGGCAACAGCCGTGGGGTTCCTCTTGTTTTCCATCGGAGCCAGCAGCATTTACATGCTCAACGACCTGGCCGACGTGGAAAAAGACCGCGCCCACCCGGTCAAGCGCCAGCGGCCCGTCGCCTCCGGTCGTCTTCCCGTCTCCTGGGCGCTCGGCGCGTTTCTGGTGATGGCTCCCACCGCGATCGTACTCAGCATCGCGCTCAAGCCCGAATTCGGTTTCATCGTCGCGGGCTACATCGCGTTGAACGTCGTGTACTCGTTCTTTCTCAAGAGACAAGTCATTCTCGACGTGATGAGCATCGCCGCCTCGTTCCTGCTGCGCATTGTTTCGGGGGCGGTCATAATCAACGTCCCCATGTCCGAATGGCTGCTCATCTGTACCTCCCTTCTCGCCCTGTTCCTCGGCTTCAGCAAGCGAAGGCACGAGATCGAGTACCTGGACGAAGACGCGCTCACACATCGTCCCGTGCTCGAGGAATACAGCACGTACTTTCTCGACCAGATGATTTCCCTGGTTACGGCGGCCACGCTCGTGTTCTACGTGCTCTACACGGTTTCCCCCGAGACGGTACAGAAATTCGGTTCCAAGAATCTCGTCTTCACCATTCCGTTCGTGTTGTACGGCCTGTTCCGATACATGTACCTCGTGCACCAGCGCAAATCCGGCGGCGATCCGACCGTGGAACTCCTGACCGACAAGCCCCTGATGGCGGACGTATTCCTCTGGGTCGCGACCGTGGTTTTTGTCATTTACTATTAACGATGTTCACTTCCGAATCACCAACCGTTTACATGACACCATGAAATCGTCAACCGTTGCAGTTCTGAAAACCTCGCCCGACACCGTCCTGGAAGACATCCAACAGCTCATGGACCGGGCAGGCGCGCGCCAGGCGCTGGACGCTTCTGCGCCGACCATCCTGAAAGACAACATCTCGTGGCACTTTCCCTACCTCAGCGCCAACACGACGCCGTGGCAGCTGGAAGGAACCATCCAGTGGCTGAAACACCACGACTTCGGAGAACTGGTCACGGTTCATAACAACACGGTAGTAACCGATCCGTTCAAGGGCGGAAGGCTCAACAAGCTCGAGCCGCTTTACGCGAAGTACGGCATCGTGGAGCGGTTCAATTTCCGGAAAGAAGACATCACGTGGGAACACTACCAACCGAAAGCCCGCATGCGCGCCCTGCACAAGGTCTTCCCCGACGGGATTCACATCCCCACCTTTTTCAAGGGAAAAAACATCATCCATCTCCCGACGGTGAAGACCCACATCTATACGACAACGACGGGCGCAATGAAGAACGCGTTCGGCGGCCTGCTCAACACCCGCAGGCATTACACGCACACCTGGATCCACGAGACCCTTGTCGATCTCCTGGCGATTCAGAAGGAAATTCATTCCGGAATATTCGCCGTCATGGACGGCACTTTGTGCGGCTCCGGCCCTGGTCCGCGCACCATGATCCCCGTGCAAAAGGATTACATCCTCGCATCGGCCGACCAGGTCGCCATCGACGCGGTGGCGGCGAAGATGATGGGTTTCGATCCCCTGTCCATTCCCTACATCCGCATGGCACACGAAGACGGGCTTGGCGTCGGCGATCCCCGCGATATCACGATTGAAGGCGAGGACATATCATCGGTGAACTTCGGTTTCACCGTGGGGGACAACGTGGCCAGCCACGTGGGCGATTTCATATGGTTCGGGCCGTTGAAATCGTTGCAGAAACTCTTCTTCCACACCCCCCTCGTGTACATCTTCGTGTTCGGCTCGTATTTCTACCACGATTTCATCTGGTGGCCGTTGAAGGGAAAACCCATCCAGCGCGAGGTCAGGCGGAATACGAACTGGGGCAAGTTGTTCGTGCAGTACCCCGGACAGGATTCGCTGTAAGATGAAAACCCCGCCTGTTCAGTCGTTCACGCAGGTGGGCAACAACAGGTAGCAGGTATGGAAGTGATTGTCCCCCGCTTCCAGGAACGCGTCGCCTCCCGCCTCGATCAGTATCTTCCGCGCAAATTCGAATCCCAGCGTAGTCGCATTTCCACTATTCCGCACCCCATCGACGATCGCCTTGACGTGCGCCGATGCGCGGGGAACCGTTTGCCGCGGTTCGTGCTGCAACACGAGCACGACGCGCGCCCCCATGTCGTGCTCACGAACGATGATGACCGTGGACTTCGGCTCGCTTACGGTCAGCGAGGAATGTAAAACCTGGTACAAGGCTTCGCGCACGGCGGAACCGGGCAAGCGCACAGGCCTGTCGCTGACGTCGACGTCGAGAGTGATATCATGTCGAGCGATATCACCCGACAACTCGTGCAACACCTGATCCAGCATCGCTCGCACGGTGGTCGTTTCGCATTGGAGCGTGTTGATTTCCGCGAGGCTGAAGCGATACATGTCCTCGATATAGGAATGCATGCGCTCGCTGTTCCTCCGAACGATCTCGAGAATGGTCCGGACCTGCGGATTTCCCGAGGACACCAGTTCGCTGGCAAGAATTTCCACGTAACCTTTCACCGACGTCAAGGGGCTCTTCAACTCGTGCCCAACGGCGTGGATCCATTTCTGGTACGTCGCGAGGTCATGGCGTTCGTTCTCTTCCTCGGCGACACATTCCATCTGGACCGTGTCTTTTCCGCCAAGCTTCACTCGCCACAGCATGCACGAAAGGCGTATTACATCTCCGCCGGACGTGCTGGTCGCCGTTATCCGCCAGGGTTCGCCCCCCCTTCCGGGCCGTTGCTGAACCGCGAGAGAAGGAAGAAGGTCAAAGGCAAGAAATGTTTCGACGGGCAAACCGGCCGCCGTCTGCGATTCGACGCCGAGAAAACGGGTGAAGGCATCGTTGCAGAACAGGATGCACTTTGCCTGTTCGTCAAGCAGAACCGTGGGGATGGGACTGGCGTCGAGAAGCTCCCGGCACGATTCGGCCGGAAAATGAGCTTCGTTTGAAATGCTTGCATCCATGATAGATCCGGTATCCTGTTTTTCGTTCCAGCCTAAACTACAAAAACTTTTACTTGAATTGTATAGAGAACAGGCATCGTATGACGCGCATTTTCTCACGCGCCCGCCCTTGCCCGACGAAATGAATACGGGGCGCACTCCTTGCGCCCCGTTACATCAAAGATCGGCGTAGTCAGTTCGAAAATTCGATGCCGTACTTGTCGCTGATATCGAGCGGCGGCATGGGACCGTCCAGTGGCTTCAGGTCGCGCACGTACCAGTCGTACCAGTCGAGCTGGCGATACAGGACGTCGATGCGCCCGGGCTGCCTGCGATTGCCGTGTCCTTCGCCTGGATACTGCACCAGGCGGACGGCGGGATGATCGTTCATTTTCATGCGCCGGTAGAGTTCCATGCTCTGGGAAGGATGCACCCGCGTGTCCGCCGCGCCGCCGTAGATCAACGTCGCGGTTTTGCTCTGGCGCGCGTAGTATATCGGGCTGCGTTTGAGCGCGAATTCCCAGTCGTCTTCGAGCCGTTTCTTGGCGTGAACGTAGAGATTCTCGTACGGGATATCGGTCGTGCTGCGCTTGCTGATGAGATCGCTGACGCCGACGAACATGCAAACCGCGCGCACGTAGCGCGTGTAGTACGTCGCGAACCACGCCGACGCGTACCCGCCGTACGACCCGCCGCCCAAGCCGATGCGCCGCTTGTCGGCGATACCGTTTTTCACCAGGTAGTCGATTCCGTCCGCGATGTCGTCAAACTCCTTGCCCGCGGGGTCGCCGAAACCGACCGCGGCGTACTTGACGCCGTAGCCCGTGCTGGAACGGTAGTTCGGGTAGAACACGACGTAGCCCTTGCCCGCCAGGACCTGCCCCGGCGTGGAGTAGTACGTGTTCCAGCCGTTCGAGTAATGCGACTCCGGCCCGCCGTGCACGATCACGATCAGCGGGTAGGATTCACCTTCCCGGTACCCGACGGGATGAATGAGCAATCCCTCGATATCCCATCCGTCGCGGGACTTGTAGTGGATGACACGTTGCCGGCCGAGCTCCCGGTCCGCCAGCCAGGGATTGCTGTCGGTCAGGCGCTTCGGCTCCCCGCCCGGCGTCCAGGTGTACAACTCGCGGGGTGAATACGGCGTCTGTCCCGTGAAGGCAACCTGCTTCATGCCAGCAGTAAAAGTCGGGGGGTCGAAGATGATCCCGTTGTCCACGGAATTCAAAATGACCTTTCGCTCGCCGCCCGTCCGAGGCACGAGGCTCAACGTCGTCTGCACGCCTTCGCCTGCCCGGTACACGACGGTCGCGTCGTCCTTCCAGCCGACCCAGTTCACGTGTCCTTTGAAATCAGGCACGGTGAGATTCTTCGCCGCTCCGCCCGCCGTGGGGATCACGAACGCCTGGCTCACCTGGTGATCCTGTCGCGTGAGCGCCGACGCGTAGGCAAGGTACTTGCCGTCCGGGCTGAAGGAGAAATTCCCGAGCTTGCCGGGGTTGTCGGTCAACTGTTTCTTCTCGCCGGTCTCGACATTGACGATGTACACCTTCTTGAACATGTACGAATGATCGATGAGGTTCCGGGGTGAAACGGCGGCCGCGATGTACTTGCCGTCCGGCGAGAACTCCAGCGACCATACCGCCATCCCCTCGACCAGCGCTCGCGGTTTTCCGGCCTGGACGTCGTTCTCCAGGTCCACGATGTACAGGTTGCGGGGTCGGATATCTTCCTCGTAGAAGATGAACCCGTAGCCTTTTTCCTCCAGCTCCTGCTGGTGCCTGGATTTTGGTGGAATGCTGACGTACGCGATTCTCTTTCCCGACGGATGCCATTTATAGGACAGGATCGAGGTCTCGGCTCGTGTCACCTGCCGGGCCTCGCCGCCATCCACCGGGATAAGCCACACCTGTGATCCGTTGCTTCCCTCACGCCGCGTCGTGAAACTGACCGCGGAGCCATCCGGCTTCCACTGGACCGAACCGATCGCCACCTTGCCCGTGATGAAGGGCCGGATTTCCCCCGTCCGTACCGACGCCAGGTAGAGCTCGTAATACGCGCCGCCGGGCTCTTCATCGGCCTTGCGCGGCACACGAAGCGTGTAAGCAATCCAGTCGCCGCCGGGGCTGATGACGGCGCTCGTCACGTAACGGGTGCTCAGCAAGTCACGCGGGCTGTACGGTTTCCCGCTCGCGTACAAGGGCGAGGACAATGACAACAGGCCGACAGTAAAGAGCAGCCATGATAGATTCCATGCAATCACGCGTGCACGGTTACCGGGATGAATTCGTGGACAGAGTAGTTTCACCAATCCGCCTCCTTTTTCGATATATATTGAAACACGGCATATATCAAGATATATCGAAGGGCAATCCAAACAAAGAGCGGGCTACCGACGACCGTGCATGACCGTGCTCCCCGCAGTCACTGCATGGCGGCGAAAGGGAACAGGCGGCGCCAGGGCAGGTGTTCCGTCCCCTCTACACTCCTTACGATTTTTCTTTTTCCGG
>JAADGX010000229.1 GCA_013152135.1 Chlorobiota bacterium | reverse complement strand
GAGCGGGGGCAGGCCCCATAAGAGCGGGGGCAGGCCCCGTAAAAGCGGGGGCAGGCCTCTCCTGCAATTACGGGCTGGACGATACACTCTTCGCCAATTCGAAGATCAATTCAGCATTTGGAATCCAGCATTCAGAATTCCTCTGTTGGCGTTGAGAGGCTGACGAAAAACTCCTATTTTCAAGCATGTATCACTTGTGAAAGAACCCATGCCTTCGTCCGCAAATATTCTCGTTCTCGACACCAACGTCATCCTGCACGACAGCCAGTGCCTCGACTCGTTTGAAAAAGACGACATCGTGCTTCCCATCGCGGTACTGGAAGAGCTCGATCATTTCAAGAAAGGCAACGAGATGATCAACTTCCACGCACGCAATTTCGTGCGCATCCTGGACCGGATCATTGGAGAACGCTCGTTCAACTCCGGCATCCGGCTGGCACCGGATCGCGGAACCTTCAGCATCGCCCTGGACCGGGAGTTCGATCCTGAATTCGCGAGGAGCTTTTCATCGTCCACCCCGGATCACCGCATCCTGTATACCGCTTACCGGCTCCAGCGCGAGCATCCGGACCGGCGTGTCACCCTTGTTACGAAGGATGTCAACCTCCGCATGAAAGCGAAGGCCATCGGGATCAACACACAGGATTATATCTCCGACCGGGTGAAAGATCTCTCGCAGCTCTACAAGGGATCGCGTCTGGTGGAGGGGGTGGATGATTCTCTGATCGACAATTTGTACCAGGCCCCATTCGCATTGCCCGCCGACCGGTTCGCGTTCGATCCCCCGCCGATCGCGAACGAGTACTTCATCCTCCGCAACGGGAGAAAATCCGTGCTGGCCGTGTTCGACCACGAAACGAACATGATCCGACGGGTGGACAAGAAACCCGCCTACGGCATTATGCCGAGGAACGCGGAACAGACTTTCGCCCTCGATGCTTTGACCCGCGAGGTGCCGTTGGTCACGATTGGGGGAAAAGCGGGCACCGGCAAGACTCTGCTGGCGCTGGCGGCGGCGCTCGAGCGGCGCAAAAACTACCGGCAGATTTTCCTGGCCCGTCCCGTGGTTCCGCTCAGCAACCGCGACCTGGGGTATCTCCCCGGCGACGTCCAGTCGAAGCTCGATCCGTACATGAAGCCGCTCTACGACAATCTCAGCGTCATCCAGCACCAGTTCCCGGAATCCGATGCCAAGTACAAGCGGATCACCGAGATGCTGGCGGAGGACAAACTGATCATCTCGCCTCTTGCCTACATCCGTGGACGGAGCCTGCAGAACATCTACTTTATCGTGGACGAAGCACAGAACCTCACGCCTCACGAGGTGAAGACGATCATCACCCGGTGCGGGGAAGGCACGAAGGTCGTGTTCACGGGCGACATCTTCCAGATCGATCACCCGTACCTGGACAGCGAGTCCAACGGGTTGAGCTACCTCATCGACCGGATGAAGGGGCAGAAGCTGTTCGCCCACGTGACGCTGGAAAAAGGCGAGCGGTCGGAGCTGGCCGAACTCGCCGCCGACATTTTGTAAGACGACCACCAGACGATGAATACAGGAGAAAAACTCATGAAGCGTTACCTCTGGCTACTTGTTGTTCTTTTCGTTCACGCGGCGTTTGCCGCTACACCCGGCGGCGACGAAAAAGGCGCCCTGACGCCGCAGGTCATTCGGGAACTCCGGTCCTCGTTCACCCTCGACGCGGCCACCCGGTCGGCGCTGAACGCCGTTTCCCAGAACGAAATCCCGTCCCTGGCCCTTGATCGCCTGGTCACGGCCACACTGGACAAGAATTTCTCGCACAGGATCAAAACCGAGGGCGTGACGAACCAGCAGAAAAGCGGACGGTGCTGGCTCTTCGCGGGGTTGAACATCATGCGCCCCATCGCCGCACGCGCTCTCAACATGAAGATGTTCGAGTTTTCGCAGAATTACCTGTTCTTCTGGGACAAGCTGGAAAAGGCCAACCTGTTTCTCGAAAGCATCATCCGCACCGCCGACCGGCCCGTTTCCGACCGCGAGGTCGAGTGGCTGCTCAAACACCCCTTCCCCGACGGCGGCCAGTGGAACATGGTACTGGCGTTGGTCGAGAAGTACGGCGCCGTGCCCAAGGACGTGATGCCCGAGTCGAAAAACAGCTCCAATACCGGGAACATGAACAAGATGATCTCCAGGCTGCTGCGGAAAGACGCTGCGGCTCTCCGGGACATGCACGCGGGAGGCGCCTCGCGGTCCGACCTGGAGAAGCGCAAGCTGGCGATGCTGAAGGAAGTGTACCGGATGCTGGCGCTCCATCTCGGCGTGCCGCCCACCTCGTTCACCTGGCGGTACAAGGACAAGGACGGCAAACTCGGCGAACCGCGCACCTACACCCCGCGGGAATTTCTCGCCGCCACCGTGAATCTCAAGCTCGAAGATTACGTGTGCCTGCACAACATCCCGGGACGCCCTTACAACCGGTTGTACCAGATCGAGTTCGACCGCAACATGATGGACAAGCCCAACATGACCTTCGTCAACCTGCCCATGGAGACGCTGGCGGACATCACCCGCAAATCGGTCCTCGCCGACGAGCCGGTGTGGTTCGGTTGCGACGTGGGCAAGGAATCCAACTCCAAGCTCGGCTTCATGAAGCGCAACCTCTACGATTACGACGACCTGTACGGGGTGGATTTCGCCATGACCAAGGAGCAGCGGATCTGGTACCAGGAGAGCGTGCCCACGCATGCCATGGTCATCACGGGCGTGGACATCCAGGACGGCAAGCCGGTCAAGTGGCTGGTGGAGAATTCCTGGGGTTCCAAGGTCGGGGAGAAGGGGTATTTCACGATGTACGACGACTGGTTCCGCGAATATACGTACTCGATCATCGTGAACAAGAAATTCGTCCCGGACGAGGTGTTGAAATTGTTCAAGGGCAAGGCCGAGATGCTGCCCCCGTGGGACCCCATGTTCGCCTTGGAGTGGCAGTGATCAAGCCCGGCGGTATTCGTATGGGAAAAAAGAGTGGACTGTTTGTAACCGGAAAAATCGCGATGTTTCGTGGTCGAGACTTCCCCGGAGGGAAGATCGAACAGCATGTAAAATTTTCGATAGTCGGGGAACGATGAAACGTTTTGCAAGTGCTCTCTTCATGCTCATCTTGTTCCAGGCGACAGGCCCGGCGGCGAGGGGGCAGTTACCGGACCAGGCTTCCCTCGCGGACTCCCTCCCCATGGTGATGGAATACACCCTGAACCATCAGCCCGACGGCGATAACGGCCGGATGGTGTACAGCGCCTGGTACGCCGCCGAGGCGCTGCGGCTGGCCCTGGAAGCGGTGGTGATCGATGAAGGATTGCGGAAAGAGCTCCGTGACACGAACAAAAGGATGTACCGGCGATACCGGGAGAATTCTCGGGTGGAGATGATGCTGTTGAACAGTTTTTCCGGTTTCTTTGATCACGCCCTGATATTCGCACGTTACGCCTGTCGCAATTCGCCGGACACGGCAATGATCAATACCATCCTGGCTGAATCCCAACGCGTCATCGATCCCGCCATGTATGAAATCTTCCAGGCGGAAGCCATGCTCCGACAATCCTTCAAGCTCGTATTCCTGGCCGTCAACAAGCTGGATACCGCCGGGACCTACCTCGACCGCCTCATGAATATCTCCGACCGCTTCCGGGAAGTGGAGGCGTCCGATCTCAAGCTCACGGAAAAAATCGCCGAGTACGCGACACTGATATCTTCCCTGGGAAATATTTGGGTCGAAACGACACGAACGGAGGCGGATTCGACGGACCGGATCGCGGTGCAGGCGACCTCGTTTCCTCACGCCATAGCGAAAGCCGCGAATGCGTTCCAGGTCTTTGCCCGAACCTGCTTTCGTTTGTCCAGGACGGTGGCGATGAAGAGCCAGTGATGATGGTTTTTCTTTTGAAGGGTTCTTTTTAACAGCAACGGACCCGGTCGCAAGCGTTGTTGCCGCAACGCGGCTTCCACTTGCCTCGAAGCGTGAAGCTTTTCGCGAGGATCAACCGCGCTTTCGTGATCAAACCTCCTGTCGGTTTCCGTGCACCGGCTTTTTTATCGATTCATTCAAACCTGTACCCGATTCCCCCGCTGTAGATCATGTGCTTGGCGAATCCCGCGCTGACAAAAGCCATGAGCGGGCCGACGTGGGCGGTAAAACCGAGCGTGGCTTTGATCGCCTGGTCGGAAAGACTGACCGGGACCGTCTGCGGATCGATGTCGTAGCCGATTTCATCCTTGATGGACTGGGGGAGTGTGAATGTATAGCTGGCGTCGGAGTCCAGGGTCTCGTAGGAAATTCCCGCGTACGGCTCCGCCCATCCCCACCGCTTGCTGGCGTGGAGGTTCACCGTGAAAAGATTGGTGCGCGCTTCGAGCTTGGCCTTTGTGACACCGACCTCGTTCTTGATTTGCGAGCGCTGGAACGCCACCTGGACGGCGGCGTCGAACGGCGGGTCGTGAAACCAGTTGGTAAAGGCGTGTGTCAGTCCCACACCGTAAAAGGAGAACTTTCCCACGTTGGGGTCGAATACCACCGGGGGAACGAAGCGCAAATCGAGCTCCGTGTTGTACAGGCTGCCCACCGTAATCTGGGGCACGGCGGCGAATACCATGTTCTGGTTGGTTCCGTTGGTCAGCGTGAGCTCGCTGGGCAGTCCGGCCAGCGTGGCGCTGTCGATGTACGAGATGTTTTCACGCATCCAGTCCTTGGGCACGACGAAGCCGGAGCCCTCGCCGCCGAAAACGGTGGCCGTCTCGACGTCGGTTTCCAGCGCGCCGTCCTGGGCCGCCTGGGAAAGAGACAGCTTGAAGAGATTCAACTGCGTGATCCGCCACCACTCCGCCGATCCGACGGGGTGAGGGTTGTTCTTCTGTTCCAGGGGAAGATGGGCGGTGTACGTCCGCTCGCTTTCCAGCACGCCGGCGAACATGGTGCGGACGGAAAGCCGCACGTAGAAGTCGTTAGCCGCGGGGACGTAGGCCGAGTTGTACAGCGCGTCGTTGGCGCCCACGTTGGCGACGATGACCAGCGGACCCATGAACCCGGCGGCGTTGGTTTCGAAAATCTCCCGCGAATAATCCTCGAGCAGCGCCTTGGTATTGAAGTTCTGGGCCACCGCGGGCGCGTGAGCCAGAACAATAGAGATCATGAGGAAGAAGAGGATTGAACGCGGTTGGCGTGCGAAGATTTTACAGCGAATCATGGTATTCAATGAATATACGTGCATGATGGATGTGCTTGCTCTCTTGAATCGTGTATGGATGGTCGTGGAAGTATTCCCATTAAATCGCGAATCCGATTCCCAGCGTAGCGGTGTCGTATCCGCCAAAGCCGTAATCGATGTTGATATCGACGAGTGGAATGACCTGGATGTTCATACCGAGTGTGATCCGGCGATTGAGCCCGGTGAAGTCGAGCGAAAAATCGAATTCCTTGTCCAGGCCCGGTGCTGAATTGGTTGGATCCGGCTCATACCTGTAGCTGGTTACGATCTGGTACCCTTCGTATCCCGCTCCGGCATACAGCGTAAACGCCAGAAGGTCGACGCTGAGAATGACGTTGACGTTGTAATTGGTCACCTTCAGCACGTCGTCGAGAGTAAAGCGCTGTGCGGCGGCCATGACCGCGATGTCGAACGGCAGCACCGCGTATTGGGTGGTGCTGTGCTTGATACCCACACCGACGAGGGAAACGCGTCCAATTGCCGGATCCAGCATCGTGGGAGGAATGCCGCGGATGACGATCTCCGAACCGAATATCGATCCGATGGAAATTTGCGGGATAATGAGCATGAACTGGTCCGAATCAATTCCGTCGGGCATGGTGAAGCTCGGGTATTTGGCGGTATCCGTGGAGGAACGAACCACCGCGCCCTTGCTTCCGAACACCGTCGCCGTTGTGATGGATGAAGGGTATCCGAGAGCAGTCAGTTCCGGGGGCAGGGTTGCAATGAATTGCCGGTTCGCGGGAGGGATAAAGATCCAAATGCTTTTCAATCCTCCGTACAGGTGGAAGCCCCGCGGGACGGCGGCGGAGTGATAAAACCCGCTGTTGAAACCGGCACCCAGTGCGTCGGCAACGGGTTGGAGATACCCCCGGGCGATGTTCTCGATGCCCAGTGTTTTCACGAGGTCTTTGATGGATTGTGCACGGGATGACGGACTGAAGAGGCCCATCCATGCGGCAAGGAAAGCAGCCGCCATTCCAATGCTCCGGTTCACGCGACGCATGATCAGACGCCCAGGGCGGCAAGAATACGTTCGGTAATGTCGGGGATATCGCCGATGCCGTCGATTTCTGCCACGAGGTTCTGTTTCTCGTAGTACCTTTTGACCGGTTCCGTGTCGCGCAGGTACACCTTGAGCCGGTTTTCGATCGTTTCACGGGTATCGTCCGCCCGCCCGCGCTTGAGCATGCGCCCGATGATTTCGTCATCGTTGGCATTCAGTATGATAACCCGGTTGAGGGCGATGTTCTTTTCCCGGAGAATATCATCGAGAGCCCGGGCCTGGCTCACGGTGCGCGGGAAGCCGTCCAGGATGAACCCGCGGGCGCAGTTTTCACTGCCGAGTTCTTCCTTTACCAACCCGATGGTGATTTCATCGGGGACGAGGTTGCCTGAGTCGAGGTATTGCTTGGCGAGTTTTCCCAGCGGCGTTTTCTGGCTGATAGCCCTCCGGAACAGGTCACCGGTTGAAATATGCGGGATATTCAGTTTCTCCGCGATGCGCTTGGCCTGGGTACCTTTCCCGGCTCCCGGGGGCCCGAAAATAACTAGATTCATTGCTTCCTCGTTTATGGTACTGGTCATTTTGTGATAATCATGAATTGCGTGAAACCGCTTCCTTCATCAATCAACGATGTTGCTGTTGACGATGCGTTGCCGGGAAGACGTGAGCGCCAGTTGGCCGCATGCCGCGTCAATATCCACACCCGATGAATTTCGTACCATGACGGTAACGTTATCCTCGCGCAGCCGGGAAATGAACGCTTCGGCGCGATCGGGAGGGCTGGGCGAAAAAGTCGTCGCCCCGGGATCTTTGGACACGTGGTCGATGTGGTGGAAGGGGATGATATTCACCTTGCCAGGAATCCGCCGCGTAAGTTTCGCAAGGCGGGCGGCATCCCGCTCGGAGTCGTTGAGCCCCGCGAACAAGATATACTCGAACGTGATACGCTTCTTCGTTTTCCGGTAGTAATACTCAAGACTTGGGAGCAGGTCGGCAAGTGGGTGTTTCCTGTTGATAGGCATAAGTTGTGAACGGATCGCTTCGTCGAGCGAGTGCAGGGAGACGGCGAGCTTGATGTTGACGCCGCTGTCCGCCAGGCGCCGGATTTCGTGCGGAAGCCCGGCCGTGGAAATGGTGATGTGCCGGCTTCCGATGCCGGTTGTCATATCGTGCGTCAGTATCTCCACCGCCCGGAGGACGTTGTCGAGATTCAACAGCGGCTCGCCCATTCCCATGAACACCAGGTTGGTGATGCGCTGGGACAAGTGTTTCTGCAACGCCAACCATTGGCCCAGAATTTCTCCCGTCGTCAGGTTTCGCTTCAGTTTCATGGAGGCGGTGGCGCAGAAAACACAATCGAGCGGACATCCGACCTGGGTGGAAACACAGATTGTGCGGCGCTTTGGCTCGCCGGCGCTTTCCCGTTCCGAGGGGATGTACACGGCTTCGATTTCCAGTTTGTCTTCAAGAGCCAGCAGGAATTTGCTCGTTCCGTCGCTGCTCACTTGTTCGGAGACGATCGCGGGCACGTACAACCTGTACCTTGCGGCCAGTGTTTCGCGTTGTGTTTTGGAGAGATTCGTCATCTCGTTGAAATCGGTGACGTGCTTGTCATACAGCCAGGTGAAAACCTGGTTCGCGCGGTACGCTTCCATTCCCGCTTCCGCGACGATGCCGCGGAGCTCGGCCAGGGTCATTCCAAAGAGGTTTTCACCGATCATGGGGATAAAAGTACTCATCCCCGTAAAGCTTTCAAAAATGAATCAACCGGCAACCGCTTCCGGTTTGCTCCGGCATGTTGAAAAAAGCGGCGAAAAGGCGTTGTGACAAAGGAAAATCCCGGGTGGGCATTCCCGGGATTTTCTGTAAATATCGAAGGGGTCCAGTCGGTTGTTACTAAGTGCTTGGAAAAGGATAGTGCAGATGGCTTTTGTTTCCGAACACTCTGATTTAATTATCTCCAGAATCGTGCCAGGCAGGATCGGGAGATTTAGTGGGATTTGCGGACCTGGGGCGTGGCGCCTGTTTCAATTTCAGTCACCGCAGTGTCGAAAATATTGACGCTGTATCGAAATGAATCTTTTTATGTCCGGTGGAACGGGAAGACAATTGGTCTGGATTCTCTGGTCTTATTTATGCATTTTACGCGTGATGAGAAAAACGAAACTATCACGTATCACGGTGTGGTTCCTCGTGGGAGGGACATTCGCAACGTTCATCTTCAATGGATGCATACAGGTGCCGCTTCGCTATTATGATTATCCACCTGTCGTGTTCGTGAATCTTGGTGCGGACGAGGACCTGGAAGTTGTTGGGACTAACGTGGATGATTTCCGGAAAGACCTGTCCACGTGGTACCTGACTGTTTCCGACCAGTTGCCGCGGGACCGTCGACGCGACTGGTTGAGCAACCTGGGATTGCGAGTGTACCTGTATGCCGCGCCGGTAAGTCGTTCCGCCCTGTTGGGTGTCCTGGGTGCGCCGGCCGGTTCCGTGGGCCAGGATTCCACCGTGGTGTTTGTTGTCTTTACCACCGAAGTCATCGATATCCTTTCACCCGACCAGGAAATCCAGGACGTGCGGCAATCCTGGAAGGTCTTTGCCACGCCGGAACTCGCTCGCCGGGAATTCAAGACTTTTGCCAAAGGATTTATCCGGCAAGTAATGAAGGATTTCTGACATGGCGGGCGCGGCAAGCCCTCAGGATGTGATTGACGAATCATGGACGCGTGCATTGAGGCGCTACCGGGCGGCGCTTGCACTACTGGCCGTGTTCATGTTGCTCGCGGCGGGAGGAACGAGCGTGGCCCAGCAGGAAACGCGCGACGCGGCTTCCGGCTCCGATCACTCCTCACCGGTGGATTCAATCGCAACGCCTCCTGCTCCCGAAGCCCGTATCAACGGATGGAAACTGGCGGCGGTAAGCGCCGCCGCGGCATCCACGTTGGGCGCTTCCTATCTGTACCTCAAGGAAACATGGTGGAAGGATGGGACAACCACCTTCCATTTCGACGACGGTCCGGACCTGCGCTACGCTCGCAATCTGGACAAGGCGGCGCATTTTTATGGCGGTCTCATCGGCGCTGATCTTTTTTACGGCGCATTGAAATGGACGGGCATGTCCAAGACGGCATCTCTTTACACCGGGGCGGCGTTCGGCACCTTCGTGCAGTTCGCCATCGAGTTCAAAGACGGTTTCTCGCCGCGATGGGGCTGGAGTTGGCAGGATGTTGGATGGGGCACGGTCGGATCATGGTATCCGCTCGCCCGGCACTACTGGCCTTTTCTGAAGAACATCGATTTCAAGTGGAGTTACTGGCGCCGCAGCGACAGGTACTTCCAGGTCAAGAAGACGGGTACGTGGAACGACGACTATGTCAACCAGACCTACTGGATGTCATTGAAGGTCAACAACCTCCTTCCCGAATCCGTCGAACCGTACTGGCCCGATTTTCTCGCCGTTGCTCTCGGCGTCGGTATTGACGACGATTACGACGGCATGGGGGGAGGCAACATCGAGATATACCTTTCGCTCGATTACGATCTGCCGCGGATTCTTCCTTCATCGAGTCCCCTGTGGGAAGCGGTAAAGCACTATCTCAACTACATTCATTTCCCCGCGCCGGCGGTGCGATTGACTCCCACTGCTATATGGTACGGGTTTTATTTTTAGTCATGAATCATCGTTCACGCCCTTGTATTTTACTCGGGGCTATGCATAGGAGAATGTATTTCCGGCCATGAACCATAGCTTAGGTATCGTTTTCATCGCGCTTCTTTTTTATATCGGCTCCGCGTCGAGCCAGCAGCCCGCCGATCCGGCGTTCGGACTCAAGCTCACGGCGGCAGTTTCCGCTCCCGTCATCACCCTGGCGGACACGTCGTATCCGCGGCCGTTTCCGGAGTACGATTTCGAACGAACTTCCATCGTACCCTGGAGGGCGGCGGTAATCGGGGGGGCACTCACAACGGTGTTTGTCGGGCTGGATATTTACCAGCGGAATTCCTGGTGGAAAGGGCAACGCGGAGAATTTCATATTGCACCCGACAATGATTACGCGCTCCAGGTTGACAAAGTGGGGCATTTTTTCGGAGGAGCGCTCAGCACGTTCATTGGAAAAAAGTCCGCCCAGTGGACGGGGTTCAGTGACGACGCATCGACGTGGGTGGGAGCTTTCATTGGAACGACCTTTGAACTATGGGTGGAGTACCAGGACGGTTTCGCCACCGACTGGGGATTCAGTCCGGGCGACGCAATCATGGATGTGGCGGGCGCTCTTTACCCGGTGGCGCAGCACTACCTGCCTCCCCTGGCGGCGTTCCAGCCGAAATTCTCATATTATCCCTCCGATGATCTCCTGGAAGGAAGGCACAAAGGCGGCAATATCATCGACGATTACCAGGGGCAGACGTATTGGATGGGCATTCACGTGCACGAGTTGCTTCCGTCGTCGTGGAAACCG
>JAADGX010000014.1:1807-12603 GCA_013152135.1 Chlorobiota bacterium | reverse complement strand
CAAGGTGATGATAATGCCCACGGCCAGCTCATCGGGATCATGGAATCCCTCAACACGTATTTCCCCGGCGACATTGTTGGACAGCGCTTTTACCAGGAACACCATTGCATCCTTCAACTTACCTGTATCAACGCCAGTCAGGGGAGGGAAATCCAGTTCGGCAAAATCGGCAATCTTCACTTTTTCATGGAGTCCAAGCCGCAGCAGTTCCGCTTTGAAGTCGTGCATCAACTGCGACAAAAGCGTTTCTTCTTCGCTGAACGTAATATCGGTCATGCGAGTTATAGAGAGTTCGGTGGTCTGTCGCAGGAAATCGAGGACTTTGTCAGCGCTGTCGTGTGCCGTCCGAATGAAATCATGCTTTTCTTCCGGCGACAATGAATTTTCGGTAAGCACGATATCGAGAAATCCGATGATGTTTGTAAGCTCCGTTCTGAAATGTTGACTCTGTTCACGAACAAATCGCGCCTTTCGGAGATTTTCACGGTCAGCGATCATACCGGCCAGGTCCAGTTGGAGATTCTTCCTGCGTATTGCTTCCTCGGCTTTCTTCTTCTCCGTAACATCACGTCCCACCAGGAATATGAGCTCATCCTCAATTGACGGTGACAGTTGCCACTGTATCCACTTCACCGCGCCGGATTCATCCAGGTATCGTGCTTCGAAGGAAGCAGGACGTCCATCCTGCACGGATGCCATCGCGTTCCTGACCCGTTCTTTATCAATCGGGTGCACAATATCGAAATGCGATTTCCCGACCAGCGTTTCCGGTGCGTACCCGAGAATCAACCGCGACGCGGGATTCATGCTTCGCCATATTCCTTCAAATGTAACGGCGCCAATCATATCCTGCGAGGCTTCAAGGATTCTGCGCTGGGATCGCGTTATGCGCTCGGCAATTTCCTGTGCACGGAAGCGGCTGGTTACCTGTGCACGAACGAAGGCAAATCCGAGAATACTGGTCAGAATTCCGACTAGCACGACAAACAGGGGAAGATTCGTGTCAAGATCCCGCGCGAATCCCGGCATGGTGGAAAACGCAACCGTCCACTTCCTCCCCCCCACACGTATATCACGTTCCGTTTGTAAAAGCGCGCCTTTTTCCGGGACAGTACCAAAAAGAGGAAAGCGCTTGTCCCGATCCGTTCCATCATATACCGCAAATGAAACCGGCAAATCGGCTCGCAGACCTCCCGTTACCTCCTGAAAAAATTCACGCACTTTTATCTCCGCGAAACACACGCCCAGCAAGGAATCCACGTCATCGGGGGCAAACGTCGGGATGTAATCGTTGATCTTGACGGGAGCCATGATGATAAATCCCGGTTCGCCTGTGCTGATGAGGTCCCCCGGTGGTGTAAACGTGATGGAGCGTGTGCGCCGGAGAGTATCGAGCGCAGCAGCCACGAATTCCACGGAATAGAGGTCCACCCCGCTGGCGTTTTTATTCGGTTGCCAAGGCACAATGTACTCCACCGGAAACAGGTCTTCCCGTTCGAAATCCGATTTGATCTCATAGTACCGGTATCCTTCGTTCATGGCATACAGCTTGAACTCTGAACGATGGGCGATATCAATTCGCGGCGCAAAACATATGGATTGTATGCTGGGATACATGCTTGAAGGCACCATGGCAAACAGTTCAAACACGTCCCGCACCACCTGGACGTTGCTCCGATACAGTTCCTGGAGGCTCCGCAACACTTCGACCTGTTTGTTCAGGGTGGAGGTCATGCGATTCATGATGCGGGAATTCTCTCCCTCGAACTTTGTTTGCAACTTGGCCTTGATCTCACTTTCAGATAGATTCCAGCCGAGAAAAGTGATCATCAACATGAAGATGAGCACGCCATAAGCAGGCCAGGTCGTTTTCAGGCCCGGCTTACGGAGGCTGGCCGGCAGGTAAAAATCTTGACGGGGACTCATGCGCGTATTAAATTTTTGACCGTCGATTGAAAAGAGGAGAAATTAAGGGGTTTGGCGATGTACTCGTCAAATCCTTCTTCGAGGAGGCGTTCCTTGTCGCCCTCCATCGCTACAGCGGTAACAGCCACAATAGGGACATCCCGGAGATGCTCGATCGTCCGCAATTGTCGCAGCACTTCACTTCCATTCATACCGGGCAGCATGATGTCGCAAAGCACCAGGCCGGGCTTGTTGTCCCGGCACCATGCACATGCTTCTTCACCGGTGGTGAACCCCACGGAATCGCACCCAATCATACGCACCATGGTTTTGAGCAGCTTCAAGTTCGCTTCATTATCCTCAATCAAGAGGATCGTGTTCGGTAATTCAAATACTGGCATATCGTTCCAACCCCATATGTAAACGCGGATACTTTATTTACGAACGACAGAAATATCAACTCGATTGTTCATTATGCGTCCCTCAGCAGTGGTATTCGGCGCGATAGGACGACGGGAACCAAACGCCCGCGCTTCCATATTCCACACCCGGATTCCCTTGTCAAGCAGGTATTCTTTCACCCGTTTCATTCTCGCTTCAGATCGTTCCTGGTTTTGCTGAAATGTACCAAAATTATCCGAGTGACCATGTATCATCACGAAAAGATTCGGATCTTTTTTCAGCATTGCCACGATGCGATCGAGGTATCGACGCAAGGTATCCGGCAATCCATCCTGCTGAAGATCAACTGGAAAATGCGCGACTTCGTTGAGCGGAACCGCGGGAAGTTCCGGAACCGGATGCGCGGGGGGAAACCCCGGCCTTGCACCAATAAGGGTATCCACCCGTGTTTCCAACCTCGGAACAGGGACACGCGTGATAATAATGGTTGTGTCCGGTGCGACCCGTTCCGTTACTTGAGGAGTTGCCGGACGCAAGGTAAAGTCCACGCCACTAACAACATCCCCATTCTTTACGGGACGAAGCTCGAAACTACGTTGAAGGGAATCAGGGACCAGACCCAGTTTGTTCAACTGCACCGTATCCAGTTCAGCCCTGTATTTCCCTGGAGGAAGATTATAGCAGACATAGCTCCCGTCTGAAAAGGTTACATTTTCCTCGCGCATAGCCCCCTTTTCATCCAGCACCCGAACGTTGATCCCGTGCTGCCCCTCTCTCCTATTATGGCGAATGATATAAACGGTCCCACCTGCTTCTCCGGATACGTATACCGGCACTTCCACCCGCTTGAAGCGGTTTGGATCCGTTATCACCTCGTATGAAATATATCTCGGTCTCCATACCGGGTCCACAAAACTATTGGGGTCGAGTGAAAACGTGAACTTGTCGTAAGGATTCAATTGAACAAATCGAGAAAGATCGAGACTGCCTCCGGCGTAACGCCTTCCATTAATCCGGGAAACATCCACACGCGACTTCAACTGTCGTTCATCGGGATCGTGACGTCCGTTACCATTGTCGTCAAGAAAAGGAACGATAGTGATACCGCTGGTACCAACCCAATTACGATTATCGTAGAGGATATCCGCTGTTTCAGTATCAAAACCCAGAGCTCCACGAAAACTCTGCCTGAAGGAAGCGTAGGAGGCTTGAACATCAAACGAGGTTTGACTTTCCGCGAATGGGACATCCATTCGAAAAGATATCCGCACACCGGAATACCCGTGGCGGAAGTCCTTGAACAGCAACAATTGCAGGTACGCGCGATCGAATAAATACCGTTCCGCGGAAAGCCGTGCATACAACATTTCCCCGCGCTGGTGATCAATGACGAGTTGCGGTCGGAACCATGCATCGAGCCAACGCGTGCTCACCGTCAGGATGGTCTGAAAGAACGATTTTTCATACGGACCACCGATTGGTCCCGACCAGCCAACCTGCGTTTGAAATTGTGTCCGAAGTCCCAGGAAATACACCTGGCTATTGACGTTTCCCACCAGCGACTTGTTGTATTCATACGTATATTCGTTCAAACTGAAATTGAGATAGAGAGGATTTTTACTGATGTACGTCGGGAGACGGTACCCGAGGTACATACGTTTATCCTCCCTGCGAATACCGAGATAGAGAACGTCATTTCGAAAATACCGGTTGTATTCAAGCCCCGCGTAAAACTGTGAAGCAGAAGCAAACCTGAGTTTCCCCCGCGCGCTAATATCCCGAACGTAAGCACCGGAAAAAATGAGATCATCCATGATTCGAATACTCGTTGTTAAAACCGGTGACACCAGATAACGGTCCTGATCATTCAGAATACTGACGCCGCCTCCGGCAGTGATACGTGGGCCCAAACCCCATCGGGCTGAAACCTGCCCGATTCGCTCCCGATCGAACTGTGAGAGGACGCCTGCTTTTACGGTATACTCGTACTCACGCGTCGGAAGCTGCGCGGCTGGTATTTCGATGTACTGTTCGCGAATTTCCTCCTCTCCATTCGGCCCGTACAATTTCAGCTTTACTGTATTGGTCCCATACCACAGGGGAACGGTGAACGAGAAATTGCCCGTGGAATCAACAACCGTATAATCAACGAGCTGGTGATTCATGTACAGCTCAACTTCCCAATCGGCTTCCGCCGTATCCGTCAGGGTATATGTTTCAAAAGACCTTCGGGGCACTTCGGGGGCGTTCGTTATCGTTATGCCCTGTATGCCGGAGTAAAATCCGAGCGAAGTGGCCATGTGGCCCATCGCAACCTGTCGCAGCGGTAAATCGGAGTCGACGATATATCTCCATCGCCAAGGCTGTCGACTCCAATCCACTCCAAATAACCTGGATACCGTGGCAAACGCGGTAAGATCGCCTCCGGCTACTTCGCCGCCGATCCCACCACTTACCACGATGTCTTCATACGACGGAGCACGAAGGTAATTCACCGACCAGTCCAACATTCCTCCGCCCAGCCACACGCGGTCCCTGGGAATAACGTGTTGCGGAGCCACAGGCGCAGCTTTTTTCAGCATTTGCTCGCGTCTCTTTTCCCTTTCCACGATTCGAAATACCGGCAGTGAACGCGACGTGGTCATAACCACTTCGAGATCAAGTTCATTGAAGGTGCATTCCAAACCGAATATCTCACCGAAGAGCTGTCGCCGCAGGTACAACTCCGTGTCGGTTGTAATGAAATCACTCGTAGTGATCTCGCGGATTGTATCGCCGAGGGTAATGCGACGGGCTTTCAGATCAAGTAAAAACCGTATATTCTCTCCCGAAAATATTCCGGATACTTTGGATGAATGCAGCGCGAACGCTGTTCTGATTTTCAGGAATGAGAATATCTCACCGAGGGGAAGATACAGTTTACCATCGACCCTGTATGCCGTAATGTCAATCCATCCGAGCTGTGGAACAATGAACCGTACAAGCAATTCTTCACGTTCAGATTCTTCAAACTGACCCGGCGGATCATGTTGATCCGGCGTTAAAAGCCACGAGCGCTCCATTGATCCAATCTCCCGTGAAGGCGTAGCTTCAATATTACCCAGGAATGCATTTCCAAGAGTAATTATGACAAGTACCTTCCTGACAAGAGGCATTTCAAGGTATAGTAAGAGCAACGGTTTTAATCACCGGAGTGGATTGCAGGATCTTTCCGGGACTATCGTTACGCCTGGTATTCAGTTCGAACTCAGCGACATATTCTCCGGGAGACAACCCTTTCAAATCGATATCAAAGCGTCTTCGCAACGTGTAATAAACGGCGATCTGCTTCGTGATGGTCTTCACGACAGTCCCGGATGAATCGTATAACCTGAGAATGGCATTCCCTATATAAGCGGCATTTCCGGTTCGTTTCATATCGAGCAGCAGCACCAGGGAATCCCCTTGGGCTTTAGCTCGTATTCCTTGAATGGTTATCCCGGTTGACACCGGGCCATTACGGTATGAGAGAGCAAGCACCGATCTGATCTGGAAATATACCTTGGCTTCAATACTGCGAGGCTGGTTGTCACCGGTCATGAGCTTCCTCATTTCCGTAGAGGTGATAATCGGTCGTGCCCAGTACTCCCCCACGGGTAAATCCTGTGGCGGCCGGGCGATGAACCGTATTTTCCTTCGCTGATACGGTTCGAGGCGAAATTTCCCCGGGTAAGCATAAAGCCAGGGTGCCGCGTTCGGCTCCGTCCCTGTAAGACTGTCTGGGAAAAATATTGTGACTTTTCCCGTGGAATCTGAGACAGGGTACCCGAAGACGAATTCAATCGATACCTCCTGTGGCTTCTCGGTTCCATTATCGGCAAGGATATAGCCGCTCCGATTATTATTGTCCAAGAAAAGCGCAACCGGAGCAAAGGAAGCCTGCGAGTATAGCGGATACATACCCCATACTGTGAAAAGCGCGAGGAATGATATCGATCGTCTCATGATCTGTATCTCATGCGTTTTCGATCCCGTGTTACATTCTCTGAAAAGGTATTGATTTAATGGGAGCGCCACAACCACAGCCGCCTCGCCTCCTTGTCGGCTCCGACGAAGCGGATGAAAGATTCACCCGATGTTATAAAGAAAGGGTGGTCGCAGACGAGACCACCCCTTCATCGCATGGGGGAGGGTTATCAGTTTCCAGTGTAGTATATCTGTAGAGTTACGGTTCCGGTATACGTTCCCGCAGTCTGCGTATGAGTAGGTTGAACGGTACCCCCAAGAAAGACATAAAGATTTCCACCCGTGCTAAGCGTCGCGGTCGTTGAAGCCGATGGATCAAAGGCGGTCTGGCTCGATCCGTCAGAATTCGTCGTGTGCCCGGCATCGGTCGAACTGAAGGATATCGTCAGGCTGTTAGCACCGTTCGTAAGAGCGCTGGGAAGTGACGTAAACTCCAGGTTGATTTCGCTACTGGCGTTTCCTGATATGGAAAATTTGCCTGCGTTTGTTCCTGCGTCTGTTGCCTTATCCACGGAGGAATTAACGCCGGGAAGGACATCCCCGAAATTCAAGTTCTGGTCTCCACTGATGGACAAGGGTGAAAGAACGGTTGCAGTGGCGGTGATACTCGCTTCCGGTTGGGCAAAGGCCACACCACCCATCAAGAGCACGAAGCTCAGAACAACAAACACAAAAAGACAACGTTTCATCATATTACCTCTCTAGTTTATGGAGTAAAAATTCCATTTATGTTAAGCGGTATCAAGCAATCTGGTTTCGTTGCTACTTCTTCCGCATTCTGTGATTCTGGAGATCGTTTTTTCATTCATGCTGCTACACAATCCATTACGGTGGATCATAATTTCACGGTGAAAGAAGTGCGAATATCATACCAATTCAGGCGATTCTTTGCCCACATTTTTTAACCCATTGTTTTGTAACGAGTTACGGCAGCCACTGAAAGGGGATGCCAGCAATGTACTGGATTTATTGTGCAGTTATTTCAAGGAAGCCTTTGCAAAGAGATCAAGAATAAAGCAAGAAATTCCTCACAGTCGGGTTCAACCAAAAGTTGAATCGCTTTGGGACAACACGTCACAAGTCCAGGAATCGCCTTCGTATTGGCACATCCGGATATGCACCGTGATGAGTTGGAATCCGATGTCGGCGGGGAGAAACGTCACAAAAGGCCTTCAAGCAACAAGGCCGAGAAGCAGGAAGATTCTTCCAAATAAAATTCTGCTTTATACTATTTGCAAGTCAGAAAATATCTGGTTATATTTTTTCACAGGTGTAAAAAATCCAGTTCTTCGGGGGGAGGTAACAATGAGCTTAAGCTCAAGCAATCAGCGCAGTTTTAGTAATGGTCTTGAACAATGATGTTCACGGACAGGTCACTATCCTGGTTAAAGAAGTTCCATCTTGATGATCCATTGAAAAGAATGACAATTACCCTCATTTTGCTCACGTATATTGTCATATCCTATCTGGTCGTCACTCTGTTCTAAAACGGTATAGCGGGCCGAAATACCACGATCTGCCTCACTGTATCCATAACACGACATCCATTTTTCGTGTGAAAATGTCTTGCCTTTCAAGCAAGGGGGGGGAACATGTCTATGGGGGGCATACGAGCAATCCTGATACGATTTCATTATCACTTCATCAACACGATTGGAAGAACCGCAACGCCTGCTTCGGATTTCAAGTGAACGAAGTATAAACCCGCCGGCAATCCATCAGCATCGAACTTGGCAATGGCTGATCCTTCCTTGAGCATTTGATCCACCAATAAGGCAACACGGGTACCAAGAGCGTTCAAAACCTGTATTTGCACTTGCATATCTCTCGGGACCGTAAACAAAATATTTGTACGAGGATTAAACGGATTCGGATAAGCGGAAATGATGGATGGCGACTCGGGAATGTCGATCAGCCGTGGTCCCCCTTCCGTGCAAATCCCCGTCGAAGTGAAGCTCCCATTGATTGTGGCAGTACGTACTATTCCATCCAACCACGCAAAATCCGAAATTGTAAGCGTCGTTGATTCCGCGTTCCCCAGTCCCGTCTCGCATACAAGCACGGCAAACGTGTCCACCGGAGTCTGGCCCGGGTTCTCCAGCGAGAACTCGAATATTCGATCCATCCCTACGACTTCATTTCTTAGAACGGTAACCCTGCCACCGATCCTCGTCGCAATTTCCATGGGAAGAAGAAGCGTACGGTTAAAGGTAACGGCCATACGGAGCGATCTGGCTCCGCTTCTTTGAAGCAACGATGATTCAGAAACCACAATACCAATGCCCACCGTATCATCCGTGCCGCCCGTAACATCCGCAAGGCTGATAATGGCCGTGGCAAAAGACGCATTGGCTGTTACCAACACGGAATCGAACTCGATGCATGGTCCCGTGTGTATGGTAATCCACGAAGAGACCGTGACATCGCTGTCCGGAAGAAATTCGAGTCGAATACGGATACTGTCGCCCGGAGCCACTGTCCACGGAAGCGGCGGGTCAACAATCCGGAACCGAGTGTCACTGACGGCCCCATCAGTGATGACGGCATTCCGATTTCCAGTGTTCGTAAGTGTAATGTCGAAAAGTTCAGGCGCGCCAACAACGGCATCGACAACCGGGACGTTCCACGTGTATGCCGGACTGGCAACCAGCGCTCGAAAAGCGATCAGACGTGTCGTACCGCAATCGTCGACAAAACGAATCGTATCAATGAATTCCCTCTCATCTACGCGCCCCGGAAAAATGACAAGAAAACTGTCCACGGCCGATGTATCGAGCACGAGTGAATACGCGGAAATCGTAAACGCAGAATCGCCGGTCACCGATATTGTCGCCGGCAGCGTTCCGGTATTTGCCAGCACGATGACCGCACTATCCGATTCTCCGGGACACAGCATTCCAAAGTCGATCAATGTATCGGATAACGCAATACCGATAGAATCTTTCACACCTTGCAGTGCGATAGTATGAATGGAATCTCCTTCCGCGTCACTCGTAATCTCCAATTGCGCATTGCGTAAACCGGTTGCAGACGGAGAGAAGTTCACCGAGATCAATGAAGAATCATGCGCGGCTATAAGGAGTTGAGGTGGCACGGATGGTGGCACGCGCAACGCATAGTCGCCCGCATCGGTACCGGTTATTACTATTCGAGAAATATGTAAATCGGAATTCCCCGGATTATACAGGACAATTGTCGTATCGATGGCACGGATGTCGGGACAGATCATTTGGGGAAAGGAAACAACATTTGTTGCGACAAGATGTGGCGGACCCAATGCATAAGCGCTCATGCTGTCCTTGAAAACAACATCGCAGGGAGACCCTGAAACGACAATTTGCGATGCGTAACTCCCGGTGTCAGGAGGTGTGAACGCGACCAGGAGCACCGAGGAGTCACCGGCAGATATCTTCACCGGTAAGGTTGGACTCAACAAACGAAAGACCGGATTACTGATCATCATACTGTCCAATGTCAACGATCGAATCCCGGTGTTCACTATTGTAATGTTAAGCGTGTCCGTTCTACCTTTTACACCAATGATCGCCTCAGACCGCATTGTTATTTCCGGAACGGCAACCACAGCGCTGATCATCACGGTATCGGCTTTGCCACATTGATCCGTGTAGATAACCGACCGCGTGAATCTCCCCTCATTATCCGGTGCGGTGACGGTCACGTTGACCATCTCCTTCCTCCCGGCAGGAATATCCAGCGCGAGGGGAAAAAGCCGGGTGCTCGTATCACTGCTCAACGCTATCCTTCCACGAGATTGTCCCCTGTTCTCCAGGACAATAATTGTATCCCTGCTCTCACCAGGGCATAAAAATCCCAGGTCAATCTTGGAATTTGCAGGAGAGACAGTTACGGGCGTCCATCGCCCCCGCAGAGCAATGCGAAACGTGTCCGCATTGCTTGCGTTGGATACAATTATCAAATCGGCTGTATTTACTCCTCCAACAACGGGAGAGAAACGCAAGGTGATCCAGGAAGTGTCATTCTCCTGTATAACAAGCCGAGGTGGTATCGACACCGGCGATAGCAACGAGTAACTATTCGCGTTACGTCCGACGATCCTGGCAGAAGTAATCACCAGACTATCAGTGCCTATGTTACCGATGAAAAATGATGAATCCTTTACGAAAGGAACACCACAATCGACGGTGCCGAAATCCAGCTCAACCGTTGAAGCGATCTTCGCACGCACCGCTACCGCCCTGACTTCCAATCCGCGAATCCGGTGGTAATTTGTTCCGCCGCCGGTTGCCGAGGTAAAACCGAAGTATCCATCAAATGGAACAAAGCCGGGGATCGTATCATGGTACACTAGGGCTCCACTATCATAGACACTCACGACACCGCTGTCAAACTCGATTTTGATATTCTTCCACCCTGCCAACGCAAAATCAAAATAGCGCCTGGTAGTTAAGTGATTAGTCGTGGTATCTTGAACAACCGCGATGTGCTCTCTCGGCCCATCCGGA
>JAADGX010000014.1:0-1750 GCA_013152135.1 Chlorobiota bacterium | reverse complement strand
GAGCCGCTGAATCCCATATTATGACCAAAATAATCCGGGTAGCGATAATCCCTCACCATGGCAAAGACGATTCCATCCGCGCCTTGAGTCCCATACTTGTTGCCCCCCCCAACGAACAATTCGAATTCAACGACGAAATGGTTGATTACAGCTCTTGTCCGGTTGAATAGTTTACCGAACCGGAAAGGATCGGCATCGGTCAATTGCAAACTTCGCGTAGGCGAATGCCACGTCACAGCGCCGCTTGCATAATACCGGGTCAAATCCACGCCGGCAGAGAAATCATCATCCCAGAACAACGGCTGGCTCCTCAATACACCGTTGATCGACAAGAATAAGACCAGGGACAGAAACACGATCTGATAACGCATTTACTTCTCCATTGGTGTTTCAACTGTAATAATGACCGTGCGATTGTATGCGCGCCCTTCCGGCAAAGCGTTGGAGTACGGGGCATTGCGACTTCCGTGAGGATTGAGCACGACCTGCCGCGGAGACACGTACCGCTTCAACACATCGAAAACGGCACGGGACCTTTCGTATGACAGCTTCATGTTGTACTGCGGTGAACCGATGTAGTCAGTATATCCACTGATGATTACCGAAGAACGTTTATCGATGCGATTGACGATGTCCCTGATATATCGAGTGTGTGAAGCCTTTAGCTCCGCACTGTTAAAATCAAAGAGAATCAGGTGTAACCGATCACGCCGTATATTTCCGACGGTGCTTGCCTCCTCTCTCTCGCGCACCCTGATAGCAACCGGTATTTTCGCTATGGTAGATGAGGTTCTATCCCGGTTATCCGTCACGCTCAGATCCATAACCACCTGCTGTTCCCGGGCGCTAAGCAAACGAAGATCAGGAGCCCAAAGAAGGGTCGACGGCGGCATTCCATGCCCTTCATATAAACCTATCAAACGATCCCCTTGCTTGATGGATATCGACCAGGACTTCACGCCTTCATCGGAAACAACGGTCGGGAGAATCTTCACTTGGGAAGCTCCCACAACAGCCTGAGTATTTATAACCTCGACGGGGTCGAGCAGAACCACGTTGTCCGAGTAGAGTTCAACTCTAGCATTTTCTTCTTGCCCGGCAGGTATACTCGTTGCTGTTGGGCGTTCCGGCAAGCCGCGGCCCGTCACCTGTATCCGTGAAGGATCAATACCCCACGTGGAAACCAGGTATCGTTTGACAGCTTCCGCTCGATCCAGTCCGACCGTTGAAGTGCCCCACTCTTCTGGAGATTGATTTGAAGTCCCGGTTACCGCGAGGGAAGCGCCAGCATATCTCCTCATCCGATAGCCCACGATATTCAACAAGTTGTGATAGACATCCATGGTTCGCACTGGAAGACGATTGATCTCGAAGTTCGAAGCGGACTCTTTGTCCAGGAGAACCATTCGCGTAGACCGCAATGTGGTAACGCCGGTGGGAAAATAAATGTACGGAAGGATTGGAATGATGTCACGCTCGTGAATCCTTTCAATATCAATATCGAGTGTTTCCGGTCTGGTACCTGTGACCTTATAATCCAAACCTACGATCAAGGCCGGTGGAGGAGGCAATTGGGCAGGGACATAAGAGGGATAGTTAGCGTTTCGTCGAGGTATTCGGACGACCAAGGCTATACCACCGTACAAGCTCGCCGCGTACCAATGGAGCCCGCGCACGATCGGTGTAAAGCGATACGTGTACAGAATTTCTGGTATCAACCGAATGGATGTCGACAACAACAGTTCACTGT
>JAADGX010000237.1 GCA_013152135.1 Chlorobiota bacterium | reverse complement strand
CGCCGGGCTCCGGGCACCGGCGGCGATGTCAGTCGAATATTGATGGTACTTCCCAGCATTGCGAAAGTAAACGACCAAAGCAATAATTTAATCGTCCGAGGCGGCAATCCCATCGAAAATGATTTTTATGTTGACAACATCGAAATTCCGAACATCAATCATTTCCCGCAACAAGGCGCATCGGGCGGTCCTATCGGTTTTCTCAACGTGGATTTCATCCAGGACGTGACCTTTTACTCGGGCGGTTTTTCCGTACTGTACGGCGACAGGCTTTCCTCGATCATGGATATAACGTTCCGGGAGGGAAACAGCAGTGAAGTCGACGGTCAATTGGATCTGAATTTTTCCGGTTTCGGCGGCGTGGCGGAAGGTCCATTGTTCGGCGGCAAAGGCTCCTGGCTCTTTTCCGCCCGAAGGAGTTACCTGGATTTCGTCGTTGACGTCCTCGACGTTGGTTCAACGGTGGCACCGACCTACGGTGACATACAGGGAAAGCTCGTTTATGATATAGACGCGAACAACAAGTTGATTTTATTGGGAGTGTTCGCGGATGATCACAACGCGCCCGACCGGGAAACCGGTGAGGAAAATGCCATGGCCTATTACGGCAACCAGGATCTGTATCAAAGCACTGTCGGCTTGAACTGGCGCTCAATCTGGGGTAAAAAGGGATATTCCAATACGTCGATAGCCTATACGTCGAATATGTATCGTGAAGACTGGTACGAAACGTCGACGGGCATACACGGCATCAGGAACAGAACCAGGGAGCAGGCGCTCAAATTCAGAAATGTGAACCGCTTTCGATTGAACAGGAAAAATACCGTTGAATTCGGGGTAGAAGCAAAACATGTAATCGAGAATTATGATAACTGGTACGCGGAAACCACGAATGACATCGGCAATCCGGTTCCAGCGATAACGATAAAGGATGAAATCACAGGCAGCAAGATCGGCGGATTTCTGAACTACGTGGCAAAACCGTTTTCACGTCTGACAACAACGATGGGCGTGCGGGTGGATTACTTTTCCTACAATAATAATACCGTTGTTTCACCGAGATTCGCCCTTTCTTTTCAAGTGACACGTAAAACATCCATTAACGCCTCCGCGGGTATATATTATCAAAACCTGCCCTTATTATTGCTGGCTCAAAACGAATCGAATAAGAATTTAAAAGACGCCGAAGCGATTCATTACGTGGTCGGTATCGATCATCTGCTGACTGAAAACACAAAACTGTCGCTTGAAGTTTATCAGAAGAATTATAAAAGCTTTCCCATGGATCCATCGCAGCCGGGACTGTTCATCATAGATAAAAGCTACTTCGGCAATTATGGTGCGTTTGAGGATAACGGTGAAGCCCTCTCCAGAGGTGTGGAAATCATGATCCAGAAGAAGCTGGCGAAAGATTTCTACGGCCTGGTGAGCGCTTCGTATTTCAGATCGCGTTATAAAGGCTTGGATGGTGTTTGGCGGGACCGTGACTTCGACAACCGGGTAACTTTCAGCATACAGGGAGGTTACAAGCCCAATAATAAATGGGAATTCAGCGCCCGTTGGATTTTCGCCGGCGGTGTTCCTTACACGCCTTTTGATCTTGAGAAATCTAAACAATATCATCGCGCCGTGTATGATGAAAAAAGGATTAATCAAGTCCGGTATCCTGATTACCATTCCATGAATATTCGTTTCGACCGTAGGTTTAATTTCAGCAGTTCTAATGTTGTTTTGTACCTGAGCGTATGGAATGTGTACAACAGAAAGAACGTTGCCAATTATTATTGGAACGATAAGGAACAAGTGCAGGATGAGGTTTACCAGTGGGGATTGCTGCCCATTATAGGAATTGAGTACGAGTTCTGAGCCATTGTTTCCCGGTTGCGAGTACCCATTTTCGTGTGTGAATCCCGGTAATAGCGTTGAATTTCCATGATAACGCCGCCACTATTGAAACATTGAAGAGATAAACACGTCTCTTACAATATACATGATCGACACGGGGGGCAGGCAGGAAAGAAACGTCCGGCATATCAAGCACATGGTTGTTTGTATGGATGAAACGAGTGGTTTTGAATTTTGGTTGATGGAAATTTACTACAAGGAAACGGGAATTTGAATGCGCAAGATCAAAGAATCTACGTCACGCACTTTTTTGACTCTCGGGATTGTATTCCTCCTCATCGGGTTCGTGCATCAAGGTTTTACGCTCAGTTTTGAGAGCGGCTTCTTTTCACTGGGCACTATTTTCACAATCTCCGGTGCAGTAGGGTATTTTCTGAAAAAAGCCCCTGAAGAGACCGAGGAATGAGCCCGCGTTTGTCCGGCGAGTTTACTGGGCCGATCCGGAACGACAACGCTCAACCGCGTTTTCCAAGCGTCTCGTTCCGATTTTCGTAAGGCGGCATCATGCCATGAACGATGGACTCGCAAATCGTGTACGCATCGCTGACAGGACGAGGTAAACCAATGAAACTATCCGTGATTCTCGCCCATCCAAACAAACAAAGCTTCAACCATGCCATTGCGGAAACGGCCGTGGATTCGCTAAAGCAAAACGGGCACGACGTGGTCTTCCATGATCTGTACGACGAAGGATTTAATCCTGTTTTGCCCTGGGACGAGATCCCGGAAAGAGCGGCATTGAGTCCGGAGCTGGAAGCCTATTGCGGAGAGATCGCTGCTGCTGACGGCATCATTATCGTTCACCCGAACTGGTGGGGACAGCCGCCGGCTATTTTGAAAGGTTGGGTGGACAGGGTGTTCCGACCGGGCGTTGCCTACCAATTCCTGGAAGGTGACAAAGGAGAAGGTGTGCCGATCGGTCTGTTGAAGGCCAGGGCCGCAATCGTGTTCAACACGTCGAACACGGATCGGGAACGGGAGGTGAAAGCGTTTGGCGATCCGCTCGAGACGCTCTGGAAAAACTGCATATTCGACTTGTGCGGTGTTAAGACTTTTTATCGCAGGATGTTCAGTGTTGTTGTTACCAGCAGCGCAAAACAACGAAGTAAATGGCTGGAGGAAGTTCAAGGGGCAGTGTCTCGATACTTTCCAGCGAATGCCGCAAAGAGCGACGTGCCGCACTGAGCGTCGGTCGTCAAACGCCGGGCAGTCCGTCCCGCGGCAAGGCGCAACCATGTTCGATGCTCATCGTAACCCGGTTTGATTTCAGAAAGAGAACAGGAACCCGTGCCTTACTCAATTCCCAAGATATTGATCGTAATTCTTATCCAGGTCATTATTGCCTTGATCCATGTTTTCAGGTTGGGACAGGTTTTTAACGGCCAGATGTATAATTTGTACTACAGCTATTTTTCGGATCTCATCCTTCCTTTTGGGTTTTATTTTCTTCTGTCTATAAACGAAGCAAGCATTCCGGTCTTGCGGCAATGGTACGTCAAAGCCGGAATCATTTTCTCTTTGGCTACCATCACTGAAATCGGCCAGCTCTTCGGATTGTACGTATTGGGAGTGACCTTCGACCCCATTGATATACTGATGTTTGGCGCCGGTGTCCTGATCGCCGCATTCGTCGATGTGAAAATATTCGCCCCGAATCTCGGGTTCCGGGCAACGGAAAGGACGGCATAACATGAACTACCGACTGTTTCTCTTCGTGGCGCTGGCTGCGACTTTGGCGAGTAGCTGTGCGAAGACACAACCTTCCGAATCGCGGGCTTTCATCGAATGGGTCTCAAAGAACGCCATCGCTGTTGAGAGCTACGATTCCCCGCTTCCTGGTGAGGAACTCGCGTCTCTTAGAAAAGCGATAGGGCCCGCAAGGGTTGTCGGCATGGGCGAGAGCCGCCATGACACGCGGGAGCAACTGCTTCTGAAGGGTTTGCTCGTCCGACACCTGATCGAGGACCTGGGATTTCGCGCCCTCATCCTCGAGGAAAGCTTTCCGCACGCGGAGGCGCTCGATCGTTACGTCGCATCCGGCGAGGGTGATCTCCGGGAGATCATGAATCGCCTGGCAGGCTGGTATCTCTGGGACACGGAAGAGATGCTGGATCTCGTCCGGTGGATTCGGCAATTCAACGAGGGTTGCGAACCCGGCCGGAAAGTGCGCGTTTTCGGGATGGATATCACGGCGCCTGCTCCGGGCGTGCAAAGCGTTCTTGATTTTCTTCATGGCTCCGGGACCGGCACGCAGTTGAACGCGAAAGCGCTTGGTCTTGACTTGCAGCGCGGGGACTTCTGGCCGGACACCTGGAAGAGGTACGCGGCGCTTTCAGACGAAAGGCGAAGGGAACTCAGCGATAATTACGACGTGCTGGTAGAGACGCTGAAATTGGAAAAAGCGAAGCTTGTTGATTCCTCTTCCGGGAAGGAGTTCGAGCGAATGCTGTTGTTGGCCGAAATCGGACGGAGTGGCAACGCCCTGTTTTCGTCCGCGAACCGGGAGGAAGGCGGAGCGGTACGCGAGCGCGGTATGGTAGAAACAATCCTTTGGATTCTTGACCGTGAAATTGCGGGCGAAAAGGCGATCATCTGGTCTCACAACCTGCACGTTTCCAAGAGCACGTTTCGCATGCCCGGTCTTGCAGAAGGCACGCTCCAGCCGATGGGGGTGCAGTTGAGTGAAGAGCTTGGCGACGCGTACGTTGCGATCGGGGGGACCTTTGGGAAGGGATCATACTCGGCGGATCTTCCTCCGGGCGAGCGCGAGTTCGCGGAGGTTTCCGAGGATGTCATGGACGGGGCGCTCGGGAAAGTCGGGGAGCCCGTTTTCCTGATCGATCTGCGTGGAGCTGAAGCGGATTCCGCGGCGAATGAATGGTTGCAAGAGGAGCGGGAATGGAGAGCGCAGGATTCACGGGCGGTGCAAGTGCCCGGCGCTGCTTTTGATCTTGTATACTTCGTGAGAAACGTATCACGTTCACACCCTACGCCTCTTGCACTTCGGCGGTTTCAATCGCAGGGCGAGCAGCATTGAGAATCCCATAAACAAAAACGCCCCTGCACGTCGATCTGCAGGGGCGCGTAAAACGATATCGACTAACTGTCGGTATTTACCATGAGCGGGAGTATCCGCCGCCGCCACGTCGATTCTTGTTATCAGACCTGTCCTCACGCGGACGAGCTTCATTAACAATAAGGTTGCGACCTTCAAGCTCGGATCCATCGATATTTTTGATGGCCTCTTGGGCTTCCGTCTTCGACGGCATTTCGACAAATCCAAAGCCACGAAGTTCCTGTGTGAATTTATCTTGAATCAGCTTGACTTCACGAACTTTGCCATAGGTTTCAAAGACCTTGCGGACTGCTTCTTCGTTTGTTGATTTCGGGAGATTCCCGACGTAGATGTTCATAGTGAACTCCAAAAAGAATGAGAATAGATGTACCCATCTAAAGGAATATTTCTTCGCACAAATAGATTAACTGTGACAGGTAACAATCCTGTGGGGTACGTACAAATTGAAAAATCCAGCGATTTGTAAAAAAAAGTGTCCATATCCATTGTCTGAAGCATTTAGCCGGGCAGGGAATAGTTCCCTACCGCAATTAAAGGCGGTCGGCTCCTTCGGTGGATCGGACATCGTATGTACAAATCAGCATAGAGATACAGTATACAAAATAATATCGGGGAATCCAACTTTATTTTACGAAGAAAATTAATCGGTACCGTATGCTGACACGCGTTTCGAAAACCGGCGGGATGTATCCGGCATGATATCCGCGCTCGCGAACTACCGCGTGCGTGGCGGCCCGGCCACGATTTATCGCACAGTGGAGGGAGAATTTCCTCCCGGGTACGTGAAAATACCGGAAATCGCTCGAAGAAGCCCTGCCGGACGCTCAAAGGGGAACAAGCCGCAAATGTACGCCGTGCGCATACGCCTGCGTGATTTCAAGAACGAATCATTGCCTCTTCATGACACGGGGCCTTTAATAAATGCATGCTTCACGAATTCAGGGTTGTTGTGATGTCACATTTTGAAATCGTCGTAACTCTGGTTACCATCGTCTACGGGCTGATGCTGACCGATCTGTTTGGAAGCCTCCATAAGCTTATACGGGCAAGAGACTCCGTACGATGGCACTGGCTGCCCCTCCTGGCTGCGTGGTATATCCTGTTGATTATCCTGAAGAACTGGTGGGCGATTTCGTATACCCAGGATGCCGAGCATTGGAAGAATTTCATAATCTTCATAGGTTATGGACACCTGCTGGTTCTGCTGTACCTCCTGGTATCGTCAGTCTTTCCCGATTCAATTCCAGACGAGGGAATCAGTCTCAAGCAGTACTACTTCAGCAACCATCGCTATTTTTGGGGCCTGATGTGCGCCGTGTATTCATTGGCTTTTATCATATCGATCGCGGGGAAATCATTGGCGGGTGATCAAATCCATGCAATGAGTATTCTGCTTAAAATTGCATTTATAGGCTTGATCACGGTGCTCGCAGTTTCAAAAAACTACCGGGTTCACGCGATTCTTCTCGTGTTTTTCGTAATGGAAATAATCGCGGAAGCGGTCCTGTTCGTCCTGGTGTGATGCTAAAATAGCACGTGGAAGCGCTTATTGATGATTTTGTAACAGTTATGCCTGGAGTGGTGGAAATGCATACAAATACGTCCATAAACAGTTCGGAATACAAGAAATACCTTGCGTTCATTCGATCCATCACGGATGTTCCTGATGGCGAAGCGGAAAAGATGGCCGGAGTTTTCAGGCACGAACAATTGAATAAAGGGCAGTTTTTTGTCAGGGCCGGAGAACGTCCGCACACGATCGGATTTATCGTATCGGGCATCTTGCGACTTTATTACCTGAATGATAACGGCGGCGAATTCACGAAGGCATTTTGCGTGGAAAATGAAATGGTTGCCGCGTATAGCGCCTTGTTGCTGGGAGAGCCGTCTCGGCTGTTCATAGAAGCGCTTGAGGATTCGTCCCTGCTCGTCGCCCCGTATGAATCGTACAAGAGAATTTCTTCCGGCCATGTTTGTTGGCGAATCATCAATCAACAATTAACCGAAACGTTGATAATAAAAAAAGAGAAGCGCGAATGCGAACTTCTCGTGGACGACGCGACGGAGCGGTACGTGAAGTTTGTCCAGGATTATCCCGGGCTCGAGAAGAAAATCAAGCAGTATTACATTGCTTCATACTTGGGAATAACGCCCGTTTCGTTGAGTCGGATCCGTTCAAAATTAAAAAAATCTTAACCTATGTTAATGGATTTCGGGGGAGCCTGTTCTACATTGCGAGCGACGACGAATTGATTTGAAGGGAGTTTGCAATGGAAATAAACAAGGGCGAAACAGCCATTGTTCTCGTGGAGTTTCAAAAACAATGGACGGAGAAAGGGCTGTTCAACCGGCTGATCAGGAAGCAACTGGAAACGAGAGACGTCGTGGAAAGAACACGGCGTCTGGTGAAGGAAGCGAGGGAACGAGGAGTCACCATCATACATGCGCCGTTGGTCGTCGATACCAATCGCAAGAAAGGCTGGCTGGCATACCTGACGTTCGGCAAGATCTTTACGAAAGACACCTGGAAGGCGGAATTGGTTCAGGGCCTGTTCGCGGAGGGGGATATCATCGCTCGACGAGAATATTACAACTTGAGCGGGTTCGACGCTTTTTATAAAAGCGGCCTGGAGGACGAGTTAAAAACCCACGGTATCAAACACGTGTTCATATGCGGATTCGCAACGGATCAATGCCCGTCGAAGACGTTGCGGACCGCGCTGCGGAAGGGATTCGAAGCCTGGCTGGTTGCTGACTGCACGGCGACGTTCAACGGTTTCTTCCAGAAAAACGCCGAGCGCAAGCATCGTGAACGCGTGGTGAATTCCCGGGAATTCCTGGAAAGGCTGGGCGCTGGTCGGAGCGAATAATCATTCGTCCACCCATGAACATGGTACGTGGCAACGCATGCGACGCAACCACCGACGTACGATGACGGAACGTCACCGCCGCCCGTGTTCGGTATATTGCATTTTGATGCGTACGTATTTTTGTCCGATTATATGGATAGAAGGGTGACGTTTACTGCGACCGTCGGAGCGAATAACCATTGACCTCCAGGTTCATCACCATTCATCGCAAATAAACCGAACACAACCATCCGGGGAGAACGTCGAAATGAATAAGAAAAATATCTTGACGACGGCGGCGGGAATACCCGTCGGCGATAATCAGACATCCCTGACGGCGGGAGAACGCGGACCGGTATTGCTACAGGACCATCACCTGCTGAACAAGCTGGCACATTTTCATCGCGAACGCATCCCGGAACGCGTCGTGCACGCCAAGGCAGCGGGCGCGCACGGGACATTCACGGTGACAAAGGATATCACTCGCTACACAAAGGCCGGACTGTTTTCCGAAGTAGGAAAAGAAACCGACGTCTTCGCGCGTTTTTCAACCGTGGCGGGCGAGAAAGGTTCGGCGGACACGGTTCGGGACGTCAGGGGTTTCGCGTTGAAATTCTACACCGAAGAAGGGAACTGGGACATGGTGGGCAACAACACGCCCGTGTTTTTCATTCGCGACGCAATGAAATTCCCTGACTTTATCCATACGCAAAAACGGATGCCGCAATCAAACCTGCGGTCGGAAACGATGTGGTGGGATTTCTGGTCGTTGGTTCCCGAAGCATTGCACCAGGTGACCATCCTGTTCTCGGACCGCGGCATCCCGGCAGGTATTCCGTATATGAACGGCTATGGAAGCCACACCTACAGTTTCATCAACGCGAATGATGAACGCTTTTGGGTGAAATTCCACTTCAAGACGCAACAGGGAATCCGGAACATGACCCCCGAAGAAGCAAACCGCATCGCCGGGGAAGACCCTGATTACCACACGCGCCAGCTCTTCGAAGCGATTGAACGCGGCGACTATCCCAAGTGGACGTTCTATGTGCAAATCATGCCGGAAACAGAAGCGGAAGACTATCGCTGGAACCCGTTCGACTTGACCAAAGTCTGGCCGCACAAGGATTATCCTTTGATCGAAGTTGGCGTGTTGGAGATGAACCGTAATCCGGTCAATTATTTTGCAGAAGTGGAACAATCCGCCTTTTCACCGGCCAACGTGGTGCCGGGAATTTCCTTTTCTCCCGACAAGATGCTTCAGGCGCGCGTTTTCGCATACGCGGATGCACATCGTTACCGTTTAGGTGTCAACCACGAACAACTCCCCATCAACCGCCCCCGGGCGACGGAAGTCAGCAACTACCAGCGCGATGGCTACATGTGCTGCGGAGACAATGGCGGCGCGGCAGTGAATTACGAGCCGAATAGTTTTGGCGGTCCCCAGGCAGACCCCGCGTATAAGGAACCACCGTTGAAGATTTCCGGCGACGCCGATCGTTACGAGCAAAAGAGAGGCGTGGACGATGATTACGTTCAACCGGGAGAGCTGTTTCGCCTGATGTCCGCGGGTGAGCAGGCGAGATTGATCGCCAATATTGTCGGCACGCTCAAAAACGTTTCGAAAGAAATACAGGAAAAAATGGTCGCTCATTTTTACAAGGCCGATAAGGCGTACGGTGAGGGAGTTGCCAAGGGCTTGGGGCTTTGATCACGGCATGATAACGGTCAAACCCGGCTCCTGCCATTTCCCCGCTGTCTGGGACTGCGCGCCCGGCTTCGCACGCGCCTCCATTCCAGGATTGGTTGCCCTGAAATATTTGCGGCGCACTGAAACGACCATTACACGTAAACACACTTGGAATCGAAAGGAACAGACATGAAGGAAACCATCCTTGTTGTAGGCGCGACCGGCATGTTGGGAATGCCCGTCGCCCGGCAATTACAGAAAGACGGGTATCACGTTCGTGTCCTGGCGAGAAACCCGGACAGCGCCAAAACGAAGCTTGGGGATTCGTTCGAGTATTTCAAAGGTGACGTTGAAGACCCCGCCTCCCTGGAAGATGCCGTCGACGGATGCTACGGCGTCCACATTAACTTGAGAGGCGGCCCCAAGGCCGAGGATTTCTACCGGATCGAATATGGAGGCACGGCGAACATTGCCAAGGTTGCAGCAAGCAAGGGCGTGCGGCGTCTGACCTACTTGTCCGGCGCGGCGACGTTTGAAGAGAATGCGTGGTTCCCCATGGTCAAGGCGAAACTTCAATCGGAGAAAGCCATCCGCGACAGCGGCGTCCCCTATACGATCTTCTGTGCCACGCATTTCATGGAATCCCTCCCTCTCGCCGTCAAGGGGAAGCGGGCCATGGTTATCGGAAAGCAGCCGCACCGCTTGCATTGGCTTGCCTCAAGTGATTATGCGAAAATGGTTTCCAAGGCGTTTCAATTGTCCGAAGCCGGGAACAAGAGGCTTTTCATTTACGGCCCGGAAACCTATACCATGTTGGAAGCGATGAACACGTACTGCAAGATCGTGCATCCCGAGGTAAAAGTCACCTCTGTTCCGATTTGGCTGCTGTCATTGATCGGCAAGGTGTCTTTCAACCCGGAAATACAGCTCATCGCCGACTTGATGGGGTTTTTCGAAAAAGCTGGTGAAGGTGGAGACCCTTCGGAAGCAAACGCCCTGCTTGGTGCTCCCACGACGACCTTGGAGCAATGGTGCGCGAAGCAACGCGGCGGCGCCTGACAACCGGTTCACCGTGAAGGTGGAGGCGTCAGGGTACGAAGCGGAAAGAGGAATTCGCGCGCGGTCGCATCAGCAAGCGAGGCTCGGGATCAGCCGCACAAGAAATGTATGGCGATGCAGCCCTATCAGCCGGCATCGGCTCGCTCTCCGTTCGTCATGGATCCCGGCGACATCATGGCGCGTGAATCCGAAGTCTACGGCTCATCGGTGCATGTTGCTGTACTCCGCGTGAAGCTC
>JAADGX010000275.1 GCA_013152135.1 Chlorobiota bacterium | reverse complement strand
ATAGCAAACTTATGGGCGTATTATGAGTTTTTCCGTTTTTATTTACGAATATCGCCAGTATTGGACGATATGTAAATGACTCTTAATCAGCGGGTCCGGGGTTCGAGTCCCCGCGCGTGTACCAAGAACAACGAAAAATAAGTGATTTTCAGCAATCAGCCCCATCCTTCCCGGTTGGGGCTGATTCTTTATAAGCGATGCATCGATGAATCATACCGACCCTTTCGCATATCCTATCGTTAATATGGTATGATGCATGTACACTTCTGTGGTTGTGTATTTCGGAAAGGCGTTGGAAAGAGCGCATTTGCCGGGGGCCACGTACGGCTTTTTCGTTGCGTAAAAAGCGCCTGGTTACACGAACGAAGTAATGAAATTGAATAAATGAGAAACGGACTTGACAATTAAATCCGCATGACATAGTTTTACAGTACTCATAGGGAAATATGTGGAACCTATTTTTCCCCCTCGCGCACCACGCCGAGGCAATCTGAAAGGTAGAGGTCCGTGAAGCTGAGACTTGTTTGACTGATACCTGGAGGACCAAGCATGAATGGTAATATAGACGAGTACAACGGACTACAGACGAGAATTGCGAAAGCAACACTGAGAGCAATATTACTACCTTCCTGGAACCTATCATCTCAAAAAAACTGCTTGGGATTTGCTGAATACATAGAAATACGATTTTTTTTGCGTCATAGAGGGCATTGGGATAGATAACTGATTTCAAACAGTGTAGAAAGACCCTATATGAAGAAGGATCATTCACCTGTAGCCATTGTAACGGCGTTCATCATCTTGGGTACCGTATGGATCGTGACAACAAGCATTGTCGAACATTTCATAAAATTCGATAGGTCCATTCTCATCTTGCTCGGACCGTTAAACGCGGCAGTTTTCATCATAACGGCGGCATTGTTGATGTTCCGGCTCATCGGAAAAGCCCAGAAAAAGTTGCGGGATTCCCAGGGACAGCTCTCACAGAGTAGGCTCCAGTTGCTGGAAGTGTTGGAGAATGTGCCGATCATATTGATGGCCGCCAACAAAGATGGGGTAATTACAGTATCCAAAGGAACCGGTCCGTATTCTGTCGGGGAAAGGCTGGAGGAAATTGTCGGCAGGACGATTGATGAGATCTTCAAGGATAGCAAAGAAATCCGTGGCGATTTCGAGCGTGCCTTCAGAGGTGAATCATTTCAGGAAGTTCGATCATGGGCGGATCATGTTTTTCAGTGTTACTATCGTCCTTCGTATGATCGGGACGGCAACGTGCGAGCGGTCATGGGGGTAGCGGTCGATATAACGGAGAGAGTGCAACGCGAGCGGGAAATTACCAGGGCGAAAGAAGAGGCGGAGCGCGCCAACCGTGTGCGTTCCGAATTCATCGCCAACCTCAGCCATGAAATCCGGACCCCGTTGAATATTGTCGCTGGTTATGCCACTATCTTGAGGATGAAGCATGGCAGTGAATTAGGGGAGGAAGAGCAGGAAATTTATTCGACTATCGACGAAGCAAGCGATAGGTTGATGAACACGGTTGAAAAGATCCTTGATGTTTCCCGGTTCAGGAGCGAAGATTTCCGCATGGAACTCACGGAGGTTTCACTGACGCAAATCTTCAACGATCTTAATTATGAATTTGCGAGGATAGCCAAGAAAAAGAAGCTCGAACTGAATATCTATCTTCCTGAAAAGGAAATCTATGTTCACGCAGACCAGCACGCGATGCGACGGGCCTTGAAAGAGATCCTTGAGAACGCGGTGAAATTCACGTCCGAAGGGAAGATTGAGATCAAGGCGATGAAAACCACGGATGATACCGTGGAAATTTCTATTGAAGATACCGGGATCGGAATCGGATCGGTATTCAAAGAGTATGCGTTCGACGAATTCACTCAAGAGGAAGGCGGATATTCAAGGCCCTATGAAGGTACCGGCTTGGGTCTCGCGTTGGCCAAGAATTTCATCGAGCTTTGCGGCGGAAAGATCGAGCTGGAGAGCGAAAAAGGAAAGGGAACGAAGGTAAAGATTCGTCTTCCGATTTCAAAAGAAAGCGAAGCGGCTTCAGACGGCCAGGAAGACCAGGGACAACATTCGATGCAAGACCGGTAACCGCGTACTTCACATGAACCTTGGAGGCGAAAGGAGTAGACACGTTGGATTCCTTATCAGGCCCAGCGTGACATCTTCCCGGTAATAACGCCTTGCTACGGAGCATAGCAAAAGCCCATCTGCCACGCTATTTCTTGCGTCGCAAGATGGGCTTTCGCGTAATAGCTGTTAATCCAGCTGACGTGAAGCGCCTCTTCTCTCTGGAGCTTCGATCTAGCGTCTGCCGCGAGTGCGATTTCCGTTGAATGAGCGACCGAAGTTGCTTCGAGAGCGCCCGTTTCCATTTCGGCGACCGGAATTTTTCGGAGCCGGCTTGCTGGACCGGAAGGCGTCGTCGCAGTGATAGGCGTGTTCCATTTCGGCTGGCACCGGTTTGCCCAGGAAGCGCTCGATATCACGCAGATAGGATCGGTCCTCGGCGCTGCAGAACGAAATGGCGGCGCCGTTCGCTCCCGCGCGGGCGGTGCGCCCGATGCGGTGCACGTAGGTTTCGGCCTCCATGGGAAGATCGTAGTTGATCACATGTGTGACATCGTCAACGTCCAATCCCCGCGCCGCGACGTCGGTGGCGACCAACACACGAAACCGGCCCTGTTTGAAGCCGTCCAGCGCTTTGGTGCGCACGGCCTGGCTCTTGTTGCCGTGGATGGCGGTGCCGCTGATGCCCGTTGCGGACAGTTTCTTCAATACACGGTTGGCGGTGTGCTTCATCTGTGTGAAGATAATGGCTTTGTTGATCCGGGGATCGTCCAGCAGTGAAACCAGCAGGGCGTCTTTGTTCCTTTTTCCCACGAAGAGAACCTTTTGGGCGATGCTTTCCACCGCCGGTTCGTCCGGCGTGATGGTCACCCGCACCGGGTCACGGACCATACTGTGGGCCAGCGTTACCATTTTTGATGGCATTGTTGCCGAGAAGAACAGGGTCTGGCGCTCGGCCGGAATATGCGACAACACCCTCTTGATGTCGGGCATGAAACCCATGTCGAGCATCCGGTCTCCTTCGTCGAGAATGAAGACCTCCACCTCGTCCAGGTGGATGAATCCCTGCTGCACCAGGTCGAGCAGTCGGCCCGGCGTGGCCACGAGAATATCGATCCCGCGGTTCAAGGCCTTGACCTGGCGGAACTGGTTGACACCGCCGAAAATCACGGTATGACTGATGGAGAGGAAGCGTCCATAGGTTCGAATTTTATCGCCGGTTTGCGCCGCGAGTTCGCGGGTGGGAGCGAGAATGAGGGCTCGTGGCGTCCTGCTCCGTGGCCGACGGTGATTTTTGGAAAGCTGTTGCAAGAGCGGCAGGACGAATGCCGCCGTCTTTCCGGTTCCCGTCTGGGCAGTGCCCAAAAGGTCGCGTCCTTCCAGGAGGCGCGGAATGCATTGCTCCTGGATGGGCGTGGGAGTGACGTATCCCTCGGCGGCTACAGATCGCTGGAGCTCCGGGATCAGAGCCCTGAAAATACCTTGTGGAATTCGGGGTTTTGGTTGTTGCGTGGAATGGCCGTTGCGCCTTCTCGGCGCGTATGCGTGTTCTTTCATGTTTCTCCTGGTCCGGGGTTTTACTACTCTTTGCCCGCCGGACACGTGGAAAAGAAAGGACCGCAGTTTTCGCGGTAATCAAGCGCCCCTCGAAATACTGTGGGGACACGTGACGTTGATAAGAAGTATGTTATGGGCGGCACGGTGACACGCCCGGTGAAATCAACTTCAAGTAAAATTTCACAGTCAATAAGCTACGACAATAAAGTATGGAAAACAAATATCCTTGCGGAGAACAGGCCGAGGTGAAAGGTAAGGGGTCATAGGGGGAGGCGAATCGGACCAAGGAGAGCGATGCTAAATGCTAAATGTTGAATTCTCAATTGATGACCACAGACCACGGACGACGGACCACGGAAGACACCGACTAAAAAGGATTCGAATAATGCACAAAGGACGTAATGATGTCCAACGTTCTAACGTTTCAACGAATCTATCATCCAAAATTGAAAACTGCGGATTCTCCTTGTCTCCCGGTCTCCTAGTCCCCTTGTCATGAATACCTCGCCATTAAGAAGTGTTGAATTCCAAATTTCAAATTTCAACTTTCAAATCCCCGTTTTCCGGGCTTCTGGATAGACTGGCGACCCTGGCGACTTTGTCCGGTGGACCAAGGACAAAAAGCACATCGTCGACGCAAAGTGGCATGTTGACGCTTGGATTGGACAACACTTCCGAGTTTCGACGTATCGCCAATACAGTGACGCCATAGTTCTTTCTCAACTCAGCTTCGGCCAGGCTTTTTCCCACCAGTGATGATCCCTCCGCAATCATTAGCGTACTGATTTCGACATCGGGAAGCTGAAGGTGCAAATCGGATAAAGATGACGAGTCTTTCGAAAGGCTTCGGAACATCTCGTAACCATCGGAGCGTATTTCCGCGACCAGCGCCTCGATTTTGTCTTTCGGCACAAGGTATTTCCTTAAAACCCTGGTGAAAATTTCCACGGACGTTTCAAATTCCTCCGGGATGACCTCGTTCGCTCCCAATTCATACAAGGGCTTCATCTCCTGGAGATAGCGGCTGCGTACAATCAGGTGGACCTTTGGATTCAGCCTGCGAACGACTTCGACAATTCTACGGGTCGAGGCCGGGTCGTTGATAGCAACCACAACGATTCGCGCCTCGCTGATATTGGCGTGTTGAAGAACGACCTCCTGGGTTGAATCGCCGTAATAAATGGGTTCGCCCTTTGCCCGCTCGTTCCTCACCGTTTCGGGATTCACGTCGATGATCGCGTAGGGGATAGCGGATAACCGCGCGGCCTGTGCGACGTTTCTCCCATTGACTCCGAAACCGATGATGATAAGATGGTCTTTTACGTCGGGGATATTTGCTTCCGGGACGGGGCTGAAACCCGCTTTCAATCTTTTAGGCAGCGGCAATCGCAGGATCATATCGGCTGCGCGTGGCGCCAACGCGATAATGAATGGCGTCGCCGCCATGGTCAGTATCGAAAAAGCCAGGAACGTCTGGTAGATATTGCCCTCAAGCAATCCGTGCTCTACTCCTGTTCTGGACAGGATGAAAGAAAACTCGCCGACCTGCCCGAGCGCAAGACCCACCACGATTGCAGTGCGCAATGGCAGTCCTAATAAAACTGCCGCAAAGCTAGCAATGGTGGATTTCAAAACGATCACTCCCAAAGCGATCAGCGCGATGGTTCCCGGTTCCCGGAAAAGGAAGCCGACGTCCAGCAGCATGCCGATGGAAACAAAAAAGAAGCTTGTAAAGACGTCCCGAAATGGGAGAATGTTTCCGAGCGCCTGGTGGCTGTACTCGGATTCGGAAATGATCAAGCCTGCAAGAAACGCCCCGAGAGCGAGGGACAATCCAGCCATGGACGTGAGCCACGCCACGCCGAGACATATCAGAACGACGCTGAGCAAGAAGACTTCTTGGTTGCGCGTTTTTGCGATTTGATACAATAACCGCGGCACAATCCATTTCGTGCTGACCATTACAAGCAGGATGATTCCAATTCCTTTGGCCAGAAGAACGAGGACGGACTCGCCCACGTTCCCGGTTGCGCCTGCCAGAAGCGGTGTGAACAGGATCATCGGAACAATGATTATGTCCTGGAAGATCAATATGCCAAGCGTCGTGCGCCCGTGGGGACTGTCGACTTCGGCGCGTTCCTGGATGAGTTTGAGCACAATCGCCGTGCTGCTCAGGGCCACGAGAAACCCGATAAAAACGGCCACGCCAATAGCCAGGCCAAATTGCCTGGCTATGAATAACGTCGCCAGGAACGTCAGGAGCACTTGCAGCGAGCCACCCAACAGGACGGACTTTTTGATTTGCAGCAGCCTTTCAAATGAAAACTCGATACCTATTGTGAAGAGCAACAACACGATACCGATTTCAGCCAGTACCTCGACTTCGTGAATTGCCTCTACAAGGCCGAACCCATAGGGGCCGACGAGTATTCCCGTGAGCAGAAATCCGACAACCGCCGGGACGCCGAAGCGATGGCAAATAAAGAGAACTGCAACAGCGAGCCCGAATATTATGACAATGTCATTGAGGAGGGGGATATCCATTTCTACTGCACCTTCACACGCCGATGAGAACGAAGGATGTCGGTGTTATGTCATGATTGAGAATTCTTCGAAACATTATTATGGCCCGTCTTCGTTGGTCGAAAAGTCCTGTCATCGGGAAACGTGGTTCTTGTTTCATTTCTCTAAGCTCCCGCATCCACACGATTGGTTAGCACTTCCATCATGGCTTGTTGATCTTCTCATGCTTGCCAGTCTCGGCGGAAGTTCCGGATGAATATCCGGGAAAAAACACGCAATGTCAACCGCGCAGCCGTGCTCGCTTTTCTCCTGGACACCCGAGCAGCATCACATCAGGCTACGGAGAAGGCAGGTACAAGGCTATTGCAATCGTTGTCATGATCGCAATCGCCGAATGCCGTCCGCCTTTTCGTATCAGAACCGGAACGTGGCATTTCGAAAAGGTGTTATCAATACGGTGTTGATGAAAAACCTTGCGAGAACAGAAAATTAAATGCAGGTAATTTCTTTATTTTACGGATGGTTGAGATCGTTGGATATGAATAACCGATTAAAAACCGTGTCGAAGGACCTGATATGAAAAAAGATCGTTCACTTTTCAACATCGTAATGGTATTTGTCGGATCAGGTGTCGTTTGGATTTTCGGTACCAGTATTGCCGTCTATGTTATTGATATAGATCGTGCTCTCCTCTTCGTGCTTTGGCCCTTAAACGCGGCTGTTTTGGTGGTATTGGCCGTTTTATTGATGTTTAAGCTCATGGCAAAAGCGCAGAACGGGAGACGTGAATCCCTGGAAGACCCCAACCGGAGCGGCCGTCAAATGCTGGAGGTGTTGGGAAACGTGCCGATCATCTCGATTGCAGCCAATATGGACGGAGTGATTACGCTAGCCAAAGGAGGGGCTCCATACTTCCTTGGATACAAGCTGGAAGAGATTGTCGGCAAGTTCGTCCATGAAGTCTTTAAGGATAATAAAGATATTTGCAGCGATTTCGAGCGGGCCCTCGAGGGTGAATCATTCGAGAACGTCCACTCCTGTGGGAACCACGTCTTTCAATGTTATTTTCGGCCTTCTTACGATGAGCACGGTAATGTCCAAACGGTAAACGCGATTGCTGTGGATATAACCGAGAAGAAGCGGTATGAGCGGGAACTGGCCAGGGTGAAGGAAGAAATGGATCGGGCTCAGCGTGTACGGACCGAATTTATTGCCAATATAAGCCATGAAATCCGGACGCCCTTGAACATTGTTGCCGGGTATGCAGGCATACTGAGGATGAAGTACGGTGGCGACGCGGAAGAGGAAGACCAGGAGATTTACTCAAGCATCGATGAATCCAGCGACCGGTTGATGAACACCGTTGAAAAACTTCTTGATGTTTCCAGATTCAGGAGCGATGATTTTCGTGCGAAACTCGTGGACATTTCGTTAACGCAAACGTTGAACGATTTACATGACGACTTCAACAGGATTGCTGCGAAGAAGAACCTTGAATTGATCGTTCACCCTCCCGATAAGGACATCAACGTTGTAGCCGACCAGCATGCACTGCGACGGGCGTTGACGGAGATACTCGAAAACGCCTTGAAATTCACGCTTGAAGGGAAAGTCGAGATCAAGGTTGACAAGATCGAGGACGACAGGGCTGTCATTATCGTTGAGGATACCGGTATAGGTATCGGACCTGAATTCATGCCGCGGGCATTCGATGAATTCACCCAGGAAGAGGGGGGATACTCGAGGCCGTTTGAAGGAACCGGTCTGGGCCTTGCGCTGGCAAAGAACTTCGTCGAACTGTGTAACGGCGATATACGGATTGAAAGCGAAAAGGGGAAGGGAACGAAAGTCATTGTCTCTCTCCCGGTTCGGCAAGAAACCGAAACGAATTCGGACGGCAAGGAAGATCAAGGATAGCGTGGACAGCGAGAGGGGCAATACTATCCCGCACGCGGAGAAGGGGCATCAGAGTCGTTGCGCTCGGATCGTTGCTTCCTTGGTACACGAAAGGAGGAATCCACAGCTCTTCCTGAAGATTCCCCCTTGATTTGCTACTATACCTTCCGGCCCGACTGCATGCACTTGTCAGGCCGTCACATCTTCGGGACCGTTGCGATGGTTATGCTTACTTGAGCAACAGCATGCTTTTCACCGCTGAATATTTACCGGCTTGTATTTTATACATGTATATCCCGCCGGGCAGATTGTTCGTGTTGAATCGCACTGTATACGAGCCGGCATCGTTATATGCATTTACCAGCTCCGCGACTTCTTCACCAAGGATGTTATAGACCTTGAGCGTTACCAGGCTGTACTTCGGTATCTGGTATTTTATCATTGTCGTCGGGTTGAACGGGTTCGGATAGTTCTGATATAAGGCAAACTCCTTCGCGACGGGGTTTAAATCCTTATCCACGCCCGTGACAATGGACGTCGCTTTTTGAATTGCATCGTTCAGCAAAGATACCGTGTAATTGTGGTTATGCACACCGGCGCTTTCATCACCTTCGGCAAATGCAAGGTTGAACTGCGCCTCCTGGAGCATGTGAATCTTTGTCGAATCGTTGCTTCCTTTTAATATGCTCTCGGCTTCGGCAACTTTTACATTCGCGATTGAATCGAGGTTGGAATACTCGGATTGCCACCGCTGAATAACGAGGTGCGCGGCTTTTGCATCCATCGAACTGTGGCAACTTGTACAGGAAGAAGATTCCGTACCATCCTCTTCCTTGATAAATGTCGACCAGAGATGCCCTGCATACATCGAAGCATTTGTGTCTTCAACGTCACTGATATGCATATGGCAGTCGACACATTTGATGCCGGGCATTGTTTGTACGTCTTTTACTCCGAGTCCTCCGGTGCCTTGCGCGATATTATAGCTCAAGTGATCCGTATCCGGAAAGCGCAGGTTGCCGTGGCATTTTCCGCACAGATCCTGTGAAGAAGACAGTGCCTCGTATTTCTTCGTCCCGGAATTGAAGTATGAAACTTCATCAGGGTTATGCTGGTTGTGACAGGAAATACATGCAACCTCGGGCCACATGTCCGTGTTATTCGGGGCGGTGTTCGCCGTGAACACGCCGTTTTCCGTTGTAAACAACAGACCCAGGGCCTTGGCTTCGGAAATCCCGCCGTTCAGTAAAACCGAGGTCGAAGCGTGACACGCGACGCAGTCCTCTTCGCCGATTACCGCTTCGGGTGTACTGCCCGCCCATTCCTCGGCAAGCTCGCCCGCAACATCATCCTGCCCGCCGTGACCGTGCTTGCTTAATTGCCAGGCGTCGAATCGTCTGTGGTCGGTATCCGGAAACCGTAACGTCCCGTGGCACTGCCCGCAAAGTGTCGAGGTATTTGCGAGAGAATCGTACCGAGCGGTCGGCGAGTTGAAAATAGCCAATCGTGGCATTGTTGCCGGGTGGTCGCCCGGCACGTCGTGGCATGTAACGCACGCATTGTGCGGCCATTCATCCGTGTGCAAGGCGCGGGTTGAATCCGTGTAAAGCCCGTTCGTGGTTGAGAAAAAATATCCCATTGCCTGAATTTCGGTCATGCCGCCATTGGCGGCGATTGATGTGGCGCCGTGGCAGGCGACACAGTCTTCCGCATTCTGCCCGACGATGACGGAATCGGGCGGCAGGCCGGCCCATTCTTCCGCAAGTTCACCGGCAACATCGTTTTGAGTATTTGCGTGGCGACTCAGTACCCATTGATCGTTTTCAGTCTTATGACACTGACTGCAATTTAATTTCGACTGGGCGGATGATTGAACCGGGGAGAATAATGCCAAAAGTGAAACAAGCGCAAAGTACAAACATGATTTGGTAGTGTGACTCATATTGCACCCCCTTTTTTGTATAGCGATCAGCCATAGCTGTGACGCTTATTAGCGTCGGCTGGATTTGCTTGTCAGGTGTCTGCATTCCTTTTAAATGAAATGTTTTCTGGTACATAGTAGCGGCAGAAAACAAATAAAAGGCAGGCAATATTGATAAACACAAATTGAAAGCAGGATGATAACAGACAGGGATGACCGTTTCGATAAATCCAGCGCTAATACAATTCCACATCCACCGCTCCCTTGCCTTGACATGCTTTTGATTTAATCGCAAACAGGACATCGTGAGCGTGTATGTGCGTGATACATAAGAATGATGAGGGTGTCGATTTAAACGACGAAAAATCTCCTTTTATGCCGACCATCAGGCACAAAAGGAGCAATAACGTTTTCAAACAAAGAACGTGTTGCCCGCGAAACGCCTTTCGGCATCACGATCCATTGTTTTGGTGTTTTAATACCCATAACTATTCCTTATCCTATTTAAGGTACAGGAATAAACGCACAATGTCAACCTCGGCCTCCAGGTTCGCTCTTCTCCGGCACACACGCCCAACATCGCTTCTGACTATGGACAGGGCAGATAAATCGTTGTCGCAATCGTAATCGCCAACAGGCATCCGGCTTTTCGCCACCGGGTTCCATGACCCGATCGAGTACGATTACCGTTATCCCTCAGGGCGCGCTCGATGACAACGAGATGCCTCGATTCGCTTTTTATCCTGTTGGAAAGTGCCGCGCAGCTGGTATCCTTCTTACATGATGAATATTCGACACAAAGGAAAACAGAAAAGAATGGATATAAACGGCGG
>JAADGX010000054.1 GCA_013152135.1 Chlorobiota bacterium | reverse complement strand
GTGCGATGGATAATCCTGTTGTTCCAGCGCAGCCAGCAGCGAGGGCAAGTGGTCTTGCTCGTTGTGCGCAGCCACGACGACGCTCACGGGCACAGGTTCGAAGTCCGCCTGACAATCCCGCCGGTTCTTCCTGATAAAAAAGCCCAGGGTCAATGGGACAAGCAGGGCGGGGAAAAGGCTGGCGATGAATACCACGACGGGCCAGTTCATGGGTGCGCCCGCCGCTTTTCAAGTTTCTCTTCCAGTATTTGCGCGACGAGTAATGGGTTCGCTCTACCCTTGGTGGCTTTCATTATTTCACCGATGAAAAAACCCCGCAGCGACGCCTTCCCGGACAGGTACTTCTCGACCAAATCCGGATGACGGTCCAGGACGGTAGCAACGATGGCGGCGATTCTTTCCGGGTGTGAAATCTGCACCATGTCGTTCCTGTCAAGAATATCTCCCGGATGTGCGTGCTCCCGAATCATTTCCAAGAAGACTTTCGCGGCGGTTCTCGCTGTCAACGTCGAATCGACAATCCGGTCGACGAGGAAGGCCAGGTGATCGGGCGGAACAGGATAATCGCGACCGGTGGATTGTTCCTTGAACGCGTGCAACAGTTCCCTGGTAGTCCAGTGGCACAGAGTCCTGAACGCCTCCGGTGTTTTCCGTCCAAGATGCGAAGCTGCCTGCTCGTAGTAATCCGCCAGGCTCCTTTCCGCGGTGAGAACGCGGGCGTCATAGGCGGAGAGGTGATAGCGATCCATGATACGCTCGCGCCTTGCGGCCGGGAGTTCGGGCTGGGTCGCTTTTAATGATTCAATGAGCGCGGGAGATATCTCGACAGGGGGCAGATCCGGGTCGGGAAAGTAGCGGTATTCCGACGTCGTATCCTTCGAACGCATGGGAACGAGTCGATCTGCCGCGTCGTCCCAGGAAAAAGTCTGCGGCTGGATGACCATGCTTTGCCGGAGAAGGGAAACCTGTCTTTCGATTTCGCACGCCACCGCCGTCTCGACGTTGTGCGGGGAATTCATGTTTTTCAGTTCGGTCCAAGTCGAAGGAACGGCGTCGCCGCATCGCCGGACCGACACGTTGGCATCGCATCTCAATGAACCGGTCTCCATTTCGCCGTCACTGATGCCCAGGTAAGTGACGAGTTGCCGGATTGATGTGAGGGTGATACGGGCTTCTGTTGCTGTCCTCAGATCGGGTTCGGTTACGAGTTCAAGTAATGGAACGCCACACCGGTTGAGGTCGAGCAGAACGCCGTTCTTGGCATGGATTGACTTAGCCGCGTCTTCCTCAAGGTGGATACGCGAAATCCTGATCGTTCTTGTTCCCCCATCAACAGATTCGATATCAAGCCGACCATCGCTGCACAGGGGATCATGGAATTGTGTGATTTGGTATCCCTTCGGCAGATCGGGGTAGAAATAATTCTTCCTGGAAAAAGTGGAGACCGGGTTGACGGACGCACCGACGGCCAGGCCCAGGCGGACAGCGTGTTCAATCATTGTGCGATTTGCCACCGGCAGCGTTCCCGGATGTCCCAGGCATACCGGGCACGTCAAGGTATTGGGAGGAGCGGTAGAGTCGACGGGACAGGAGCAAAACGCTTTCGTTGCCGTCCGCAGTTGAACGTGAATTTCCAGTCCGATGAGCGCTTCAAAACTGCCCTGCATGTCGTGCTCTTTTTTCCGTGATAAATCTTCGTCGCGAGAAAATATAGAGCAAGGCTGCTCCCGTTCAAAATGGCTTTGAAGATGGGGGGCGAGATCGCTGTAACGAGGCGGGATGGGCGCCGGAATCTGGGTTGGAAAGGCCCAAGAAAAAAAGTAATTTTCATTTCCCGGGAGTTACGGGACGCGAACGTGGCGAAATTTGGTATACGCGCCAGACTTAGGATCTGGTGGGGTAACACCCATGGGGGTTCGAGTCCCCCCGTTCGCACGAGTAGCGTAGAGAAAAAGTGTAAATAGAGGAGATATTCGTGGAAATTCTGATCAATTCGAAAACATCGTGTGAACACGAGCTCGAGTTAGTGGTGCCCATCAGTGAATTGGAACCGCACTTCGAGAAGTTTTACAAGAAATACCAGAGAGACCTGGCCATCCCGGGATTCCGGAAAGGTCGTGTTCCGATGAAGCTTATCAAGAGGAGGTTTGGCAAAGCCATCGAATTCGAAGCGATTGATGAAATCGTCAACGACTTCTTCAAACAAGCGATGGAAGAACGGGACATTAAACCGATCGGTCAGCCTTCTCTCAAGAATATCGACTACAAGGAAGGTGAACACCTTGTCGTGAAAATTTCCTACGAGACGGGGCCGGAATTCGAGTTAAAGAATTACGAGGGGCTCGAGCTCGAAAAAATTGTCCACGAGGTGACCGAGGAAGAAATCGAAGCCAGGATCGAACAGATGCGGGAGCGAATGGCGAGTTTCGAGGAAGTCGAAAAGCCGACGGACGAGGACTTCATCGTGACATGTGATATTGAGTTGTTCGGTGATGATGAGAAAAGCGAGCCGGAAAAACGCGAGAATATGCGTCTTGACTTGCGCGACGAATCCATGCACCCCGATTTGAAAGCGGAAATTCTCAACATGAAGGTTGGGGACGTGCGTGAAGTAGAATTGACGTATGATTCTGAGGAAAAAGAGGAAGAGCTTGCTGAGGGCGAAACACCGCCGGAGCCGCATGTCGAGCGGATGCGGGTGGCACTGAAAAAAGCGGAGAGGATTGTTCTGCCTGAGGTGGACGAGGAATTTGCCAAGAAAGTGTCCGAGGGCAAGTACGAGACCCTCGAGGAACTGCGGGAAGACTTGCGCGGCAGCATTGCCGCGTATTACGAAGAGCGTGCCGAGGAAAACCTGCATACACAGATCATCGAGAAGATCGTTGAAAACAATCCCTTCGACGTTCCGGAATCCCTCGTCAAGATGATCACGGACGATCTGGTGGAACAGGTCAAGCAGCAGTACTTCGGGGAGAATTTCCCCGAGGGTTTTGACGTGGATAGTTTACGCGAGGACATGCGCCCGAAGGCAGTTCGGCAGGCCAAGTGGATGTTCCTGCGGGAAGAAATTATACGGAGGGAGAAAATTGCGGTGGAAGACGAGGATGTTGAAGCCAAGGCGGAGGAAGGAGCGGAGCGCATGGGCATCGACAAGGAACAACTGGTTGCATACTACAAGCAGAACAGTGAAGCCGTGGATGCAATCAGGAACGAAAAGCTGTTCACGCTCCTGAAATCCAGGGCGGAGATCAAGGAAGTGCAAGAGACGGAAAGCGCCGGGGAATGACCGGTTTGTTTCGAGGATTAACTCATAACCATGTCAAAATATCTGGAATACACATGAAAGCGAATCATCCAATGCACGACCAGCTTGTTCCCATTGTCGTGGAAGAGACCGGCAGGGGGGAACGAAGCTGGGACATTTTTTCGCGTCTGCTCCGGGAGCGGATCGTCTTCATCGGGACTCCGATTGACGATCACATCGCCAGCCTGATCGTGGCGCAGTTGCTGTTCCTCGATTCGGAGGATCCCGGCAAGGACATCCGTCTGTACATCAATACCCCCGGAGGATCGGTATCCGCGGGCCTGGCCATCTACGACACCATGCAGTATATACGCGCGGACGTTTCGACGACGTGCGTGGGCATGGCAGCGAGCATGGGCGCCCTGTTGCTGACAGGTGGAGCGAAGGGGAAGCGCATCGCCCTGCCGCATTCGAAAATCATGATCCATCAACCGATGGGTGGAACACAGGGGCAGGCAACGGACATCGAGATCTATACGCGAGAAATGCTTCGCACCAGGGATTCGTTGTACAAGATCATGGCGGAACACACCGGAAAATCCCTCGAGGAAATCGCCAGCGATTCGGAGCGGGATAATTACATGACGGCGGATGAGGCGAAGGAATACGGCATCGTGGATGTAATCCTCACCCGTAGCACGGAGACGAAGAAAGGCTGACCGCCGCAGCGGCGATGTATGTTACAAATTTTGAAACGCAAGCGACCCGGAATTCAGAGCGCACTGCGCTACGTTAACGCTTCCGTACCGATTATGGGGGCTGTTATAGCCCTGGTATTGGCACAGTGCGCGTCAACGCCCCCGCCACGGGTCGATGAGTACCCCGTGGAAATCACGAACCTGGGCGCGATCGTGAACTCCAGCGCCGATGATTTCTCACCCACGGTGACAGCCGGAGGGGATCTCCTGTATTTCTGCTCGGACCGTGGCGGCAAGCAGGCCGTCGGCGGCCAGGATTTTTGGATTTCCTCGTTTGACGGAATGTTCTGGAAACTTCCCCTCAATGCCGGCCCACCCGTCAATACGGTGGGCAACGAAGGTTCGCCGTCAATTACCGGCGATGGAACGACACTTGTCTTTGCCGCCTGCGGTCGGGCCGACGGTGTGGGGCGGTGCGATCTATACCTGTCGCGCCTGGAGGGAATGCAGTGGGGAGAGCCGCGCAACGTTGGTCCGCCGGTCAACACGGCGGAGTGGGAGTCGCAACCGTCCATCAGCGTGGACGGTAACGTCCTGTTCTTCGTCTCCGACCGTGACGGCGGTCTCGGGGGCCTCGATATCTGGCGCACCGAGCGCTTGCCCGATGGGAGCTGGGCGGAACCGGTCAACGTTGGACCATCGATCAATACGGAAGGCGATGAAACGTCGCCTTACATAGCGGCGGATGGAAAAACCCTGTATTTCAGTTCCGACGGCCGGCCGGGGCTCGGGAAAACGGACATTTTCGTGTCCCGTTTTGTCGATGGCGCCTGGACGGAAGCGCGAAACGTCGGACGCCCCTTGAACTCGGAGCTGGACGACGAGTTCTTCACACTCTCGGCGGAAGGAACGGTGATTTACTTTGCATCGCAGCGGGAAGGCGGTCTTGGTGGGTACGACTTGTACCGCGCAGAACCGAATCCCTTTCCACCTGGTGCCGTCGTTTACCTGCGTGGCACAGTTCGCGACTGGAAGACCAAGGTTCCCCTGAAAGCGGATATCGAGGTTATTGACAAGGAAACAGGGGCGACCGTTTCCACTTACACGTCGAACGAGATCACCGGCCGTTACGCCATTGTTCTTGCCATTGCCAGGGATTATCGGGTTGTCGCTAGCGCTGCCGGCTATACGGATGAAGCGCTGGAAGTGCAACTGAAAGACGTGACTCGCTTCGAGGAACGCTCGCATGATTTTCTCCTCCGATCCCGGGATGCCTCCCAAAGACTATTCGCCTCCGTTAACGCGGATTTGTGGGACAGCGATACACCGGTGCGACCGGGAGAAGAAACCGGCCTTGTCATCGAAGAAATCGCGTACACGGAGACGGTGCCGTTGTTGCATTACGTTTTCTTCGAGCAGGGAAAAGCGGAACTGCCCTCGCGTTACAAGATCTTGCTCCCCGGTCAAACGGGGGAATTCCGCCAGCACAACCTTCCATCCGGCGTTCTGGAGCAGTACCATCATCTGCTCAACATCCTCGGCTACCGCCTGCAACGTAACCCCGGCGCCACAGTGACCCTGACCGGCTGCAACGACGGCGTGCTGGAAAAAGGCGACCTGGATTTGTCACGACGACGCGTGGAAACGGTGCGGGATTACCTGGTGAAGGTATGGAATATCGCGCCGGAACGGATAATCGTTCACAGCAGGGGCATACCGGAACGTCCGTCTCCGCTCAACACGCCGGAAGGAATGGAAGAGAATCGACGAGTGGAAATCGTAACCACACCCGACATCATGGGTCCGGCGGTGCGCAAGGAGATTCAACGCACGCTCAATCCCTCGAAGGTTGTATTCAACCTCTTTATTGAATCCAGCGAGGGCCTTCGCCGCTGGGACTTCCACGTGACACAGGATGGAAACGAACTACGCATGTCCGATGGATATTCAACTTACCCGGACAGCATTCCGTGGAACTGGAGAAACCCGAAAGGCGAAGCACCTGCAACGGAATCGCCGTTACAGTACTACGTGCACGTCGTGGACGCTGCCGGAAACGAAATGACCACGGAACCAAAGAAGATTCCCGTGCATCTGCGCACGCTGGAGCGGAAACGCGCGCTCAAGCTGCCGGACCGCCGGATCGAGAAAATCAGTCTCATACTGTTCGATTTCAATTCCTCGGAAGTCGCGGGTAAGAACGAGCAGATACTGGCCGAGGTGAAAAAACGCGTTGCTTCGGGTTCTACGATACTGGTTCAAGGGCACACGGATCGAACGGGAGACGCGCGGTACAACCTGAAGCTGTCGGCAGAGCGGGCCGCATCCGTGGCCCGGCGCCTGGCCGCGATCCTGGGACCTCTCAGTATCCGGTACGAGGGTCTCGGCGAAGAACCGCTGCTATTCGACAATGACACGCCGGAAGGGCGATTCTACTGCCGTACCGTGCAGGTCTCTATTGAAACACCGGTTCACTGACTTTCAACAATCGCAACGTACATCGGGATGAGAGATGACCTCGTTATTATCGTTTGAACGCCACGAACAGCTGTCGAACGTCGCCGCCATCATGTTGTCGGTCGTGATTTCGCTTGGTCTTGCCGGATGCCTGAACTACGAGCAGTCGGCAAAGATCAATGCTGACGGGTCCGGTACCCTGCGGATTCATTACTGGACGCTGGAACCTTACGTGACGTGGCTTTCCCAGAACAAAGTGCCGTTCAGTGAAGATGCGATCCGGCAACGCTATGCCTCGGATTATACGACGATCAAGGCGGTGCGCGTCGAGACACGGGAATCGGATTCCACGCGGCACGTTTGGATCGAGTTGGACTTTTCGGACTTTACAAAACTAAACCAGGCCGAGGCTTTTGCGGGCAACGTTTTTGAATGGAAGCACGAAGACGGAAAAATCAAGTTTCGTCATCTCACGGCACCGGATACAACCGTTAAAGGGCCCGGGCTCGAAGGTTACACGGTCGCGTACGAATACAAGATGCCGGGGAGTATCCTTTCGTCCAATGCGATGGAGTCCGAAGACAAGACCTTGACGTGGGTGTATCGCTTACCCCAGCTTTCCCGGAGCATGGAAATGAAAGCCACGATAATGGATCCCCTCGCGGGGAAAGGGCTTACGAACGAGCAAATCATGCTGCTCTTTCTTGGCTTCGTAGTGCTGGGGGTGGTGCTGCTTTTCGTGGTGCGCAAACGCAGGTAAGAAAGGGGAGGCTTCGGGCGTCCCGCGCAGCGTCAAAGAAAAGCCCGTTATTCATACATCCACGGATGCAGGGCTAATCCTTGGAGCGGGTGCGACAATCCTTCTTGCGATTTCGCATCCATCAGCTTGTCGATCATCGCCGGGGTTTGCGTTGATTACTCCAGGTCCTCCGTCCGGTGGGGATAAATCACGAACAAAACATAAAAAAAGCGGCTCAAGGCCGCTTTTCACAAATGTGGATTTTCTTACTTGACCAGTATCATTCGCCTGGTCAGGATTCGATTCGTGGTTTTCAACTGGTAGATGTACACGCCCGAGGCGAGGTTTCCGGCGTCGAACTTCACCTTATACGTTCCAGCCGGTTGCTCCTTGCTCACGAGCGTTTTTACGACCTGGCCGTATGCGCTGTAAACGTTCAGCGTAACGAATTCCCTTCGTGGAAGAGTATATGAAATCACCGTCGTCGGGTTGAAGGGGTTCGGGAAGTTCTGGTGAAGCGTCAGTTCACCGGGGACCTTGTTCTTATCAGTCCTTGAGATCCTTGGTGTAGGAACGAGATAAAAATTCACTTCCTGGATTCTTGTTGGATCGGAAGAGCCCGAGTAGGACAAGACGATATTCGGGTTCGAGGTGGATACGAAACCCGGCTTGTCGGCATAAACGGTATAAGTGTTTGGATTCAAGCTTGGAATCGAATACCAGCCCGCTGAATCGCTGATGGCGTACCCTTCGATGGTGCCCTTCGTGCTGTGCACGGCGTAAATGAGCACACCCGTGACGGGAATATACCGATTGCCTGAGAACGTCAGAACGCGTCCCCAAATTGATCCGAGACCTTCCGTCGCGAACGCAGGAACCTGGACGTTGAGATTTTGCAATGTCCCGATGGTATAGAAACTGTCGGCTTTCGCCCATGTGCGCGTGGCGCCGGATGAGCGGTAATACATGGGAGCGTGTGCACCCCGAGGAGCCGCCAAGAGTATGTACAACGCCGAATCCGGTAAATCGCTGAAGAGAAAGACCCCCGAAGAATCGGACGTGCTGAACCTGAAGGTCGTTGTGCCTCCCGCGCCGCGGCTTACGGATTTCTGAATGAGAACGATATCAGCCGGAATCCCCTTGCCGTTTTCCTGTTGTGTGACTTTGCCCATGATGCGGTTATCCGAACTGTTTGTGTACGGAAGGGCAAAAGTAATGGGGCCGGAAGTGGTATCGATGACGATGGCCCTGGCTTCGAGAGGGTTCGCTGATTGGTGGTAGTATCGATCTTCGAAGTCCTCATGCTGGCACAGGATGTAATACTTCGTGCCGAGCGGTAGTCGCGCGCTGAACGTGCCGTTCGAATCCGTGAAGACGACCGTGTCCGCTTTGGACTGCAAATTTTCGTTAAGTGAGAAGAGGTAGGGATTACTCCGATTCGTGGTGTCCCCTATGTGGAGAAAATCTCTCTGCCGGATGAACGATATGGCGGCATTACGTATTGCGGTGCCGTTGGTGTCGACAACTGAGCCGGAGACTATCGTCTTGGCGTCGAAATTACGGGTGAGAATGAATGACAAATCGAGCGAATCACCCTGGACGACGTTGTTTTCCCTGGCGTCAATAAGGCTGGAAGCGTTCTTGTACCACTGGGAAGTGAACGTGAAGACCGGCGACTTCGCGTACGCGTAGTATTTTCCAGCCTGTGCGCTTTCGACACGGAAGGTGCCGGCGGAGTCCGTGTACGTCGTGTAGGTAAACGTCGTGCCGTTTCCGGTCTGGCTCAAGCGCACTTCTGCGTTGGCCATGGGTGTGCCCACTTCGCTTTTCACCGATCCCTTGATAATGACCGGTTTATTGGCCACCCGTATGGCAAAACGCTGGTACGCCGACACGTTGTTGACCGTGTCGGTTGCGACAAGTGTGACGGGATAATAGCCGATCTTTCTCGGTACCCAGTACACTCGGCGGTCATACTGGTTGATGACCATGCTGTCAGGATGGCTTCCCTCAAAGCTGTACTTGAGGTTGTCGATATTGGGGGCTGATATCTTGAACGGATAGTCGTAGGTTTTGTTGACGACTGCCGTGATCAGCGGGCGTGAAGTGAACGCGATCGAGGCGGTCTTTTCTACCACCGAAATTGAAACAAAGGCCGCAGCGCTGGTATCCGAATACACTGCATCGACGGCATAGTAATACGTACCGGGCGATACGTAGTAATCCGTGTACGACTTTGCCGTGGCGGTATACAACGTCGCCAGTTTTTCAAAGAGCGGAAGCGAGTTCGTGCGATAGATGACATACTTGAGGGGGACTTGACCGGTGGGAAGATCCCACGTGAGTACGACGTTCCCGTCATCATCCTGTGTTGCGGCGAGATCCTGGACCTGAGAGACGGCAGGAGCAAGGGCTGTAAAAACCAAAATAATAAATACCAGCCACGACTTCAGTAGTACAGAGAGGTCTTTTTGCTGTGGTAATATTTTGTGCCGCAGAGTTCTCACTTTTCGCGTTAAATTATATGTTTCTTATGTCGTTTGCAAGTTCATCTTGAGAAAAACTTTAACCGGGTATAGTATGCAGAAATCGCGCCAGAATTCCTAGTGCGAAATTCCATTGATTTTAAGGTTTTTCGCTTTTTGTTTTGAAGCAGACATAATTTCGACGCCATTTTATTGAACGGTCGTCGAAATATTGACGGAAATTATTGCGCTGTGTTACATCATCCCGAGTTTTTTCATGCGCTCGATAAGGGTCGTACGCTTGAGGCCGAGGATTTTCGCGGCTTCGGTTTTATTGCCGTCCACATGTTTGAGCACGTACTGGATGTGGTCGCGCATTGCTGCGTCGAGCGACGCGATTCGGCGAGGAGGCTTAAAATCGATGGTCGCCATGTCGCTAGAGACCGCGGTTTGACGAGAAGACACACCTGTAGCTGGAATGTCTTTTGTCGTCAAAACATCGCTCTGGGTGGATACCATGATGCGGTGAATAAAATTTTCCAGTTCACGGACGTTGCCCGGCCATGGGGCCTGCACGCAGTAATCCATGAATTCCTGTGAAACGCCGGTTATTTTGTGGGCGAGTTCCCGGTTGTGTTTCTCCAGGAAATGCTGGACGAGCAAGGGGATGTCGCTTTTCCGATCCCGGAGCGGCGCGATTACGATAGGGATAACATTCAAACGGAAAAAGAGATCCTGGCGGAAGCGCCCGGCCTGGATTTCTGCCTGGAGATCAGTATTTGTTGCGCAGATAATGCGTACATCCACGAAGCGGTTGCTGGTTTCGCCAACACGGCGGAATTCGCCTTCCTGCAGTACCCTGAGCAGTTTCGCCTGGAATGCGAGCGAGGTGTTGGAAATCTCATCCAGGAACAGTGTCCCTTTGTCCGCTTCTTCGAACAGACCGGGTTTATCGGTAACCGCACCCGTGAACGCGCCTTTCTTGTGCCCGAATAATTCACTCTCGAGCAACGTGTCCGGCAAAGCGCCGCAATCCACGGCCACGAAATTGTGATTCTTCCTCTTGCTGTTGTAGTGAATTGCCTTGGCGACCAGTTCCTTTCCCGTACCGCTTTCACCGATGATAAGAACGTTGCCCTCGTTTTCGATGGCGACTTCCATCTCCTTGTAAAGCTTTTTCATCGAGGTGCTCTGCCCGACGATGTTTTCAAACGCGTATCGGCTTTCCTCCTCTTTGCGAAGGTACTGGTTCTCTTTCACGAGGCTCTGGTGCAAACGCGCGTTCTCGATGGCGATGGCGGCAAGGTTG
>JAADGX010000066.1 GCA_013152135.1 Chlorobiota bacterium | reverse complement strand
TGGCGTCGTCGCCGTTCCCCGTCATTCGCAGGGCAAAGTTGTACAACGAATTGATGTGTGGAAGCGCTTCCCGTTCAAAATCCTCGTGGCGTTTTTGGAGGGAGATGTTGTCAGAAGAAGGGATATCAACCATCAGGCAAGGTTCGTACGAAGCGATACGCCGTTTTTTTATTCCGCTTTAAGAAATCAATATATCAAATGCCTGTTCCTTTCACAACAAAGCGTGGTTTATGGGAAAGCCGTTTTGGAAACAGTGGATGTGAGATACGGTAGAGTGAAATTATTTTTTGTACATTTAGAGGAAAGACATTGTGAAGGGTAGAATATGTCGCATCAGTGGTTGCAAAACATTCACGAAAAAGCCCGTTGTCCCCAGTGCGGAAAGTTCGAACTTCGAAGATCGCGGGCAAGAAACCGATGGGAGGAGTTCCGGAAAGAGCACACCCAGAAACGACCGTATCGCTGCCACTCTTGTAATTTTCGGGCATGGATTGATCCGGTGGAACTCAATTACGAGTACAAGCAAAAGGATGAAACGATTCCGGAAGAAGAAAATCCTTTGCCTGTTCCATCGTTTGATCTTGATGACTCGGCTGACCCCGTCGTTCCGGACACAGAGGCACAATCGCAGCGCGTGGAACAGACGTTTGAAGAAGAGGCTCCTGTTTTGTCCACAGATAATAAGAGTAATAATGTGTGGCAATACAATATCGAATTCAACCCCGACGATATACAGGAAAATCACTCTCGCGAGGCAAATGTTGATTTCATTCCATATCACAATAAATCGCCTCACGGCAGAACGTGTCCCGCTTGTGGCAGTTCCTCGCTCTTTCGCTCTCATAGTAAAAACCTGACGGAACGGGTGCGAAAAAAATTGACATCTCAACGGCTGTACCGTTGCCATAGCTGTGAGTGGAGAGGTTGGCTCTCGTAATCCGGCGAATCACTTTATGCGGCTATGGATACTGTTGATTCTTTCCATTTTTTGATTTACGTTTAGGGCTCGCTTCTTTCCATCCCTTGCTTTTGATAGCGGAGTTTTTATCTTCTTTACAGAGAGGACGCGATAAATTTGCTCCTTTTCCTTGATTTGTTGCCCCCCCAGCCATTATGCTTATCGCTCAAGATTATGTAAAGGAGAGTACATGGAAAAAATGCATACACAGATATCAGTTGCGAATCATGAAGAAACGCGTCACTTGACGGATTTCTCGTCACCGGTGCAATTCAAATACTTCACGGAAAATAATTTCGAGAGCATCCCCCAGGTTCAAGCTCTTTCCGATGACATACGTTTCAGCATCAAGGTTGTGGCCAGCGTGCTGCCGTTCAAGGTCAACGAGTACGTGATCCGGGAATTGATAAATTGGGACAACATTCCCGACGATCCCATCTTTCAACTAACCTTCCCCCAGCATGGAATGCTGACGGAACGCGACTTCAACACCGTCGCGGATCTAATAAAGGCCGAAGCCAGTCGCAGTGAAATCCGCGCGGCCGCCAACAAGATCCGCCTCAGCTTGAATCCCCACCCGGCCGGTCAAATGACTCTCAACGTTCCGGTCATGGATGGGCACGTATTGCGTGGAATGCAGCACAAGTATCGCGAAACGGTCCTTTTTTTCCCAACCTCCGGACAAACCTGCCACGCGTATTGCACGTTCTGTTTTCGCTGGGCCCAGTTCGTGGGATTGTCGGATTTGAAGTTTGCCGCGAAGGAAGGAGAAATCCTGCGGGATTACGTGCTGCGTCATCCCGAGGTAACCAACGTGCTCTTTACCGGCGGTGATCCGATGGTGATGAAAACCAGTGTTCTTACGCGCTACATCGAGCCGTTGCTTGACGAAAGGCTGGAAAATCTTCAGACAATCCGCATAGGCACCAAGGCACTTGCGTATTGGCCAATGCGATTCGTTACCGACAAGGATTCGGACGACCTGTTGCGGTTGTTCGAGCGCATCCGCAAGGCGGGACGGCAGGTTGCCATCATGGCGCATTACAATCATTTCCGGGAACTGGAAACGCCGGTGGCGCAGGAAGCAATACGCCGCGTGCTTGATACGGGAGCGATGATTCGCACTCAGTCGCCTGTTGTTGCCCATATCAATGACCAGGCGGTGATTTGGGAAGAAATGTGGCGCGAGCAGGTCAGGCTGGGTATGGTACCGTATTACATGTTTGTCGAGCGGGACACCGGTGCCCGTGATTATTTCAAAGTACCCCTGGAACAGGCACACAGGATCTACCGTGACGCGTATAAATGTGTCAACGGGCTTTCACGTACCGTCCGCGGACCTTCCATGTCCGCGACACCGGGGAAGGTTGAAGTGTCCGGTATCGCTGAAGTGAACGGAGAAAAAGTATTCGTTCTTCGTTTCATCCAGGGCCGAAATCCCGATTGGGTTGATCAACCGTTCTTTGCGCAGTACGATCCGAACGCGAGCTGGCTGAATGAGCTTACGCCCGCTTTCGGCGAGGAAAAGTTCTTCTTCGAGGACGAACTCGAGAAAATCATCTCCACAAAGACGAGAATGATGGAAACCCTTGCCGCCTGATGCCGCCGGAGTAAACCACATTGTCGAGCCGGGGTTCGTCCCCGGTTTTTTATTACGCTTCCCCGGAATCATCGATGCGTCGCTGGAGTGAAAGTCAAGAGGCGGTTCATGAGAATACTGCTTTTTGGTTATATTACTGTTTGTAAACGGGGACGGTGAATTAGTCAATACTTTGCATTTTCATGGGTCTATGAGGAGGAATGAGATTTCTCAACGGTAGATTGGGCTTTTGCGCGACAGTGCTGATCCTCTTCATGGCAAGTCCCCGGAATCTGTACTCTCAATCGCCTTTTTTCCCAACATCGACTATTACCGGCCGGGTCATCGACCGGGTAACCCAGCAGGCCCTGATCGGGGTCAAGGTCATCGTCCTGGGCACCGGTTACAAGGGCTTCACCGACGACAACGGGTATTTTACCATTGAGCGGGTCATCCCCGGTGTGTATCACTTGAGGTTCTCGACTCGCGGGTTTACAACCGAATTCAAATCCGACGTTGTCGCCGCTAGTGGGCGGTCGGTTTTTCTCCAGGTGGAGTTGGAAGAAATCAAGAATCCGGTTCGAACCATCGCTTCCCCCTCATCGTACTTTTTCTTTGACCCGATGGCTGTTTCGCGTGTACTGCAATTTGATTTCGAGGAAGTGCGCCGTAGCGCAGGCGCCCTGGAAGATCCAGAGCGGTTCCTGGCGGGCTTGCCCGGCATCCAACCCCTTATCGACAGTCGTATTGAGGCGATCGTACGAGGCAGTTCTCCGGTTGAAAACGTCGTATATGTAGATGATTTCGAATTGGCTTTGCCGGAGCACTTTGGTCTCCAGGGATTTTCCGGAGGTCTTCTCGGCATGTATAACCTTAACCAGGTCCGCGGGATGCGGATACGGACAGGGGGCTTCAGCGCCCGCTACGGAAACCGCCTGTCGTCAGTGCTCGAATTGAATATGCGGGAAGGGAACATCAACAATGTCGAAGGAACGCTGGGGATCAATTCCAATGCCGTAGGAGCGGCGCTCGGCGGCCCTGCCGGCGCATCGGCAAACTGGCTTCTGTCCGTTCGGAGAAGTTACCTTGATCTCGCCGGGGGGCCGAAGAGAGAGAAACCCAAACCCCGTTACTGGGATCTCCTGGGGAAACTGCACTGGAACGTGGATTACCGCAACACTATTACATTGATTGCATTGGCGGGGCTGGATGCCATCGATTATTCCCGTTCTGACGGGGAATACCTCATCCCGTCGTTGTTGATCGACCGCGCGCGAAATCTCCAGGACCAGTATCTGGTGGGAGGGAGATGGGTATCGAATTTCGGCCGAAAATGGCGTATCGATATCAGCGCATCCGTTACGCGCGGCGAATACGCACTCACCATACAGGATTCCACCGGCCGGAAATTGCGCGAGGTCAACGCTTTTGAGAAGGAAGTCACCGTGAGGGGTGAAAGTTATCTCCAGGTATCTTCCAGGTTCTTTTTGCGCAGCGGACTTGAATTCAAACCCGTCGAATTCCGTAATACGTTGGAGTGGGTAGGCGATACAAGTGGCTTTGGAAATCCGCTCTCCGCTATCAATGCGGACGTGAAGGAAAATTCGTTGAAGTTCGCGATTTATTCCGAGGGTGAATTCTTTCCTTTTTCAAATCTCCTGCTCAAAGCCGGGTTACGGATTGATCACTTCGCGTACCTGGACGAATTCACCTTGTCCCCACGGGCGGGGATCAGGTGGCGGCTCTGGCCCAACTTGACACTGATCGGGTCTGCCGCGCGGTTGTTTCAGAATCCACCTTATCCCTGGTTGAGCAGTGATCCCGCTAACAAAAAACTCCACAGCATGTACGCCGATGTTGCTACCGGAGGGGTTGAATATCTTGTGGTTCCCGACTGGAAATTTACGGCCGAGGTTTACGCGAAGGAATACCGAAACTACCTTGTGAGCGTGGAAGAACCGACGATGATGTATAACTCCTTAGGCCTGGAGGGGGGATTTTTCTACGGTGGGAAAGCCGTTAACGCGGGTGTCGGTTATGCGCGCGGTATTGACGTTTCCATTGAAAAGAAATTGTCCAGCGGTTATTACGGCCTCCTGAGTTACGCCTTTACTAAAACCCGCTTCAAGGCTTTGGCAGGCGGATGGGCGCCGGGGACATTCGATCACACTCATGCCGTGACCCTGACCGGCGGCGTACAGCTTTCCCGGAGCTGGACCCTGAGCGCTCGATGGCAGTTTGCTACGGGAAGGCCTTACACGCCGTTTGATGCGAAAGCCTCCATCGCAGCCCGGCGCGGGGTTTTCCAGCGGGGAAAATTCATGGCTTCCCGGTATCCCGAGTATCATCGTCTGGATGTTCGGATCGACCTGCGGTTGAATTTCCATGGATGGGACATCGTCGCCTTTGCCGAACTGCGCAATCTCTATAATCGCAAAAACGTGTATTCTTACGTGTGGGATGCTCGTGAAAACGAACTCCGCGAAATCGACCATCTTCCATTTTTTCCGGTTTTCGGATTCAGTACCGAATTTTGAGCCCCGATTGAACAGATTGTTGCTTCTCAACCCTCCGGTATCTAAGTTTACATGATATGGAATTTTTTCTCGACCATAAGGACACCAATACAAAGGCGAGAGCGGGGAGAGTCGTTACCGCTCACGGGACGATTCCGACGCCGGTGTTCATGCCTGTCGGGACACAGGGAACGGTAAAGACACTGCTCCAGGAAGACCTGGAATCAGCGGGCGCGGAGATCATCCTGGCCAACACCTACCACCTGGCCCTGCGCCCCGGGGTTGAAACGTTGACATCGATCGGCGGGCTTCACCGTTTCATGTCGTGGGAGCGGGCGATATTGACCGACAGCGGTGGATACCAGGTTTTCAGCCTTTCAAAGCTGCGCAAGCTCGACGAAGATGGAGTAACGTTTCAATCACATATCGACGGGACGAGAGCGCATTTTACGCCGGAGAGCGTTATCGACATCCAGCGAGCCATCGGCTCCGATATCATGATGGTGCTCGACGTGTGTCCGCCTGCGGGATGCGGAAGGTTCTATGCCGAGCAGAGTCTTCGCCAGACAACAGAATGGGCCCGCCGATCACGTGAACACGCGGAAGGATCCCGGCCGCTGTACGGCTACGACCAGGCCGTATTCGGCATCGTGCAGGGGAGCGTGTTCGATGACCTGCGCGTACAGGGCGCGGAATCCCTGGTGGAGCTGGATTTTGACGGCTACGCCATCGGGGGTGTATCCGTGGGCGAATCCGTCGAGGATATGTATCGCGTTACGCGCTTGACCGCCGCGGCGCTGCCGGAACACCGGCCCCGGTATCTCATGGGCGTGGGAACGCCACAAGACTTGCTTGAAGCCGTTTCGTCCGGGGTGGACATGTTCGATTGCGTCATGCCGACGCGGAATGCCCGGAACGGCATGGTATTCACGTCTACGGGTTCCTTCTCCCTGAAAAAAGCCGCCTTGCTTTCCGACGCTGCACCGATCGATGAGAACTGCGGGTGCCCGGTTTGCCGGAGGTACTCGCGTGCTTACGTCTGTCATCTTTTTAGAGCCCGTGAAATTTCCGGGTTGAGAATGGCAACCGTTCACAACATTTGGTATTATCTTACTCTCATGCGTGAAGCACGGCTTCACATCGCGGAAGGATCGTTTGCCGCGTGGAAGGAGAAAACGCTGGAACAACTACGGTCGGGAGCGGCCATCCAGGTAGCCTGACATTCAACGATGATTCTATACCATTTAACATTCAGTAATAATTCAGGAGGAATAATCTCGTGATGGATTTCTTGTTTGCTTTTGCGCCCCAGGGCGGAGACGGCGGAGGGGGCACCGGGTTCATGAGTACCATTATCATGTTCGCCCTCATTTTTCTCATTTTCTATTTCATGATTCTTCGTCCCCAGCAAAAGCGCCAGAAGGAGCGGACGGCCATGCTGGGCAACCTGAAAAAAGGCGACAAGATCATGACCAACGGCGGCATTTACGGCAAGATTATCAACGTCGATGAGAAGACGATCCTGTTGGAAATCGCTGACAACGTCAAGATTAAAATCGACCGCAGCGCCGTCGGTTCCGTCGTGAAAGAAGCTTCGGGAGAGTGACCCCGGACCATGCGCGAATTCAACACCATCGAGGAAGCGATAGAGGAATTTCGGCGGGGCAAGGTCATCATCATTGTTGACGACGAAGACCGTGAGAACGAAGGGGATTTCGTCTGCGCGGCGGAAACGATTACGCCGGATCAGGTCAACTTCATGATCCGGGAAGGGCGGGGGATGGTCTGTACTCCGCTTACCGACGACCGCATGCGCCAGCTCGATTTGCAACTCATGGTGGAAACCAACTCGTCCTCACACGGTACGAATTTCACCGTGACCGTTGATTACAAGCCAGGGACAACTACCGGTATCTCGGCGGCGGACCGGGCCGCCACGATCAGAGCGCTCACCGATGAGACGACCCGTCCTGAGGACCTGGCTCGGCCAGGTCACATTTTCCCCTTGCGGGCGGTTCCCGGCGGCGTGCTTCGGCGGGCGGGGCATACCGAGGCCGCGGTGGATTTGGCACGGTTGGCCGGAATGAAACCCGTCGGCGTCATCTGCGAGATCCTCAACGAGGACGGGACCATGGCCCGCGTGCCACAGCTTATGGAAATTGCCCGCCGGCACGACCTCAAGGTCATCACCGTTAAGGATCTTATCGCGTACAGGCTGCGGCGCGAGAAACTGGTGCGCCGCGTGGTTACGACGCGACTGCCTACGCGCTTCGGGCAATTCGAGATGCACCTGTTCGAAAATACAGCTGACGGCAAGGAGCACGTCGCGCTGGTGAAAGGGGACGTTGCAGACGGTGAGCCCGTGCTCGTCCGTGTTCACTCCGAGTGCCTGACCGGCGACACGTTCGGTTCGTTGCGCTGCGATTGCAAGGACCAGTTGAACGCCGCCATGATGATGGTCGAACGCGAGGGGCGCGGGGTTGTGCTGTACATGCGCCAGGAAGGGCGCGGCATCGGCCTGGCCAACAAGCTGAAGGCGTACAATTTGCAGGACCAGGGGCTTGACACCGTGGAAGCGAACCTGGAACTGGGATTCAAACCCGACCTCAGGGACTACGGCGTGGGCGCCCAGATGCTGGTGGACCTGGGCGTGAAAAAGATGCGATTGCTGACCAACAACCCCAGGAAGATCGTTGGGCTGGAAAGCTACGGGCTGGAAGTAGTCGAACGGGTGCCGATCGAGGCCGCGCCTGATGAGCACAACAGCCTGTACCTCAAGACCAAGAAGGAGAAGCTCGGGCACTACCTTTCCCTGCGGGCAAGGAAGTAAACGGAACGCTGAAGGAATGATGCTCAATTTTGGATGCTCGATTTTCGATTGACGAATCGCGCATTGCGCTTGACTGTTTAGAAAATGTATGAAGGGTTTTTTACCACCGTTTTCTGGGTCTGGTCCTGATAATGAGATCGGCAGGTTATTATATTCCACGATTGACGGACTTCATGCTACGGGTTAATTCAGTTCTGCAAGTAGGTGTCTTACCCTCTTGCTTCGTTTGATATAAACTCGTACATTTACTAAGCGTTTTTACAACATAGCCAGAATTCCAGAGGAAGGCTGGCTATGTTTTTTATTCGTTTTGAAATGGAAGGAGAACATCGTGGAAGGAGATGGAGCCGTTTATTTAACGCGCGACCGGTTGACCGAGATTGAGCGGGAACTCCGGGAGTTGAAGATACACGGTCGCAAGCGCATCGCGGATCGTATCGCCGAGGCGCGAGCGCATGGCGACCTCAGCGAGAACTCGGAATACGACGCGGCGCTGGAAGAGCAGGGCCACCTGGAGCGGAAAATCTTCCAGATGGAGAACATGCTGTCCCGGGCACGGATCATCGACCCGAAAGATCTTCCCAACGACCGGGTTTATATCCTGTCCCGCGTGCGTTTGAAAAATTTGAAGAACGGCGAGGAAGTGGAGTACCTGATGGTGTCACCGGAGGAAGCGGATTTTGATCAGAACAAGATCTCGGTAACCTCACCCCTCGGAAAGGGTCTGTTGCGCCGAAAGCTCGGCGAACAGGTGAAAATCAAGGTCCCCGCGGGTTTTCTCGAATACGAAATCATCGGTCTCTCCCGCTGATTTTTCTCCGAATCCTGTATGCAAAAGACCGGTCGTTGGCCGGTCTTTTGCGTTGTTGTAAAGGGGTGATTCGCATCAGTCGGATTTGAGAAGACGCATGTATTCGATGCGCGGCCCCACCTTGACCCGGCACAAGTACATTCCGGCTGGATACCCGGCTGCGTCCCAGTTGAAAAAGTGAATTCCGCGTCCGGCGCCTGGTTTCGTGTAGGTTCTCAATATGCGGCCGTGCAGGTCGAGAATGTCTATCCGCACATTTCCCGGCTCGGTGAGCAACACGGAAATTGTCGTGCTACCCCGGAATGGATTCGGAGTATTGGGCATTACCTTCCATCTCCGCGTGCCTCGATCGGATGCGACTTCAAGCGTCGGTGAGTAGTTGATCGCGCCATCGAAATCGATTTGCGCCAGGCGATACCACACACTGCTTGTTATCGGGAGAAAGGGGACTCTCGTATCAATGAATTCGTATTGCCGTTGCTTCACGGATGTACCTGCCCCGGGAACAAATCCGACGGAAATCCACGGACCGCCGACGTTAGAGCTCCGTTCAATCCTGAAACCGGTGTTGTTCGTCTCCGATTCCGTTGCCCACCGCAGGATGACGCCTCTCTTTTCCATGAACGCATGGAAGGACGCCAACTCGACGGGGACGATGATGTATTCAAATGCGCCGATGTCCCAGGCACCGTTTTGCGGCTGCGGCCTGGAAACGCCGTCGAAATCATCCTTGGGCGCGTTGGCGGCCGTGCCTGAATCAATGGCAGGGGATTGATTCTGCAAGTGAAAGTCCGCTCCTCCGGCGTTTACGAATTGTGGATCGCCGGTCACGTAGTGGTCGCCGTACACTTCCTCCGGGTAATTCCTGAAGCCGTCAATCAGGTTGTAGTCAACCGTGACGGCGTTCTGGGTGAACTCCTCCAAAGCGACCTGGAAGGACAGGTTGCTGCTGCTGATGTTGTTTCGGATGAGGACGTTCTGTGCCTGCTTGTTGTCGAGTGTAATTCCCCCGCCCCAGTTCTTCCATCCGTTGTTATACACCGTGTTGTTGATGACGTGGATCGTGTTGAGCGTATGTGAACTAACGCAGCACTTATGGATGGATATTCCCAGGAACTCGTTGTGGTACGAGATATTATTGTACACGTAAATGTTCTTCAACAGCCCACCCTGCTCGGAACCGATCGAGATACCGTCGCCCATAAAGACGTCGTGAACAGTGTTGTTGTAGATTTTGAAGTCGTGTGTGTACTTGTCCCAGGCGTCAACGTATATTCCGACGAATGGAACAGTATGGACGGTGTTGCCGTGTATGGTTCCGTTTGAAGAACCGTCTTTGAGCACGATGCCTTCACCCCGATACGTGTTTCCATCGTGGACGTAGTTGTTACTGACTTCGAAATTCGACGTCTCGCCGACGGAAATGCATTCGTTGATACTTGCAGCGGCCTTGCTGCACGCGTGGACGACTTCGTTGTTATCCACGAGAATATCCGTGGAACTCCACACGATGATTCCTGACGAAGCGGTATTATTTGTATAGTTGTTCTTGATGATGATGTGGTTCGAGCCTTCGACCTGGATGCCGGTATTACTGCCGTTCGGCCCGACGTTGATGATCCGTAAGCCTGATACGGTGATGTAACCTTTGCTATCAATTTCAAACAGTCCTTCCCACGCCGGGAGGGAAACAGAACTTCCGTCGATTGTTACAACGTCGCCGGGATAGTTCATATACACGATGGGATTGCCCGCGGTCCCTGAATTGACGGGAATAACCTGTTCCCCGTACGTACCCGCGCGTATAAAAACCGTGTCGCCCGCGACCAGCGTGTTTGCAGCTTTTGTAAGAGTGCGCCACGGCTGTGATGTCGTGCCGGGGTTGGCGTCGTTGCCGGTTGTCGCCACGTAGTACGTTTTCCCGAAAGCGGAAGGAGAGATCATGGACAGGATCAGGAATGCGATTGCGGCGAGAGTTGATACGTCGGCGATACTGCGATCAGGCGTTTTCATGGTCAGGCATCCTTTCATGAGGTTACAAGAATCAAAAAACGAAATCGACCCATACTGGCTTGTACATGGGGCAGGTGGAAACGAGTAAAACCGAGGCGGAGCTTGAATCGAACGGATCTGAAAATCGAAAGCAACGTAATTATTTTCTGCCTGTCACACAAATAGTTGTTGGAAATATTTTTACATCCCATGAAAAATCAATGAGTAGTCGCATACAGCTCTGAGTAAAGTTGCCGTGCCCTGGTTTGTTAACGCGAAGCGGATTGGTGTATTTTACGTCGATATGTTTTGAAACAATCGGGTGAATCATGAATGTCGTTATTCTCGGTTGCGGCCTCGTTGGGAAGGCCATCGTACATGATCTCT